>JAFGTO010000222.1 GCA_016934095.1 Candidatus Glassiibacteriota bacterium | reverse complement strand
TCTTTCCGGCCGGTTCCGGCCGTGCCTGCCTTTGTCGGTGATTTCTTCTTTTTTCTCATTCGAAAGATTTTTTATGATGAAGGGGAAACAGCCAGTGAAAAATATGCATCCTTTGTAAAAACACTTCTGTCAGAGTGTTAACCTGGATTATTCACAAAATTAAGCGATATCTCATTTTTAGGACACACCCCTGTTTCCCCTCTTCGAGAGGGATGCCTGCCGCAGGCAGGCGGGGTGTGTAATCCTGACGCCTCGCAGCCGGCCCGCGGACTGTCAGTACGGAGTCCGCAAAAAAGTTCTCCGCGCTGCGCGTCGAACGACAGGTTCGCAGGCGGGGTGTGTAACTATATGGCTTTCTATATTATATCAGTTGTTGCCAACAACGGCTATCTGAGTATATGGGTAATTACGGTTAAAACCGATGAGTGTGCTTGACAGCGAGTTTTCTGGCCATGGTTGATGATTGCCGGATTATAAAAACTATTATTATTCTCGGCTTTTATCAAGAGACCGGACGTCTGATGTTGAAAAAGCCCGCGGCCGGGCAACTTTTCGTTTGAAAAAAAGTTGACAGGCGAGTCTGGATATGTTAAATTAGTTGTGATTTATTTCACAATGTTAATTTTATCACAACAACCAACTCCAGCGACCCAAGGCCAGGATGAACTCCATTCCGGAAAAAACCATCGGCAGGCTCAGCCTCTACCGCCGCCTGCTCAACCGCCTGAGGGCCGAGGACAAGACCCACCTCTACTCGTACGAGCTGGCCACCCTGGCCGGAGGCACTCCCGCCCGGGTCCGCCGCGACCTGATGGCTATCGGCTACAACGGAAACCCGGCGCACGGATACGAGGTCGAGGGCCTGATAGAAAGCCTGGGTCATTTCCTCGACACTCCGCAGGGACAGCCGGTGGTCCTGGTCGGTATCGGCAACCTGGGCAGGGCCATTCTGTCTTTTTTTACCGGCAGGCGGCCCAGGCTTTATATCGTCGCCGCCTTCGACAGCGACCCGGCCAAGGTCAACCGCGTGATCCACGGCTGCCGCTGCTACCCCATGCAGGAACTGCCGGAGACAGTCAGGGGAAAAGGCATAACTGTCGGGATTATCTGTGTCCCCGCCGGCGAGGCCCAGCCGGTCGCCGAACAGCTAGCAGCGGCCGGAGTCAGGGGGATCCTGAACTTCGCCCCGGTACGCCTCCACCTGCCAGGAAACATCTATGTCGAGGACATGGACATGACCATGGCCCTGGAAAAAGTGGCTTATTTCGCCGCACGGAAACCGAACAATGTCCCAGGGAAGTGAAAAAATTCAGGCGCCTGGCCTGGACTCGATCCTGCAAAGGCACCCCCGCGCCGGCCGGGATTCGCTTATCCCGATCCTGCAGGAAGTCCAGGAGGCCCGGGGATACCTTTCCCGCGACTCGATTGTCGGGATCGGCGCCCACCTCAAGCTGCCGGCCAGCAAGATCTATGGCGTGGCCACTTTTTACAACCAGTTCCGCTTCCAGCCCCTGGGGAAATACCATGTCCAGGTCTGCCGCGGTACGGCCTGCCATGTCAAGGGCTCGGCCAAAGTGCTGGATACCCTGGCCAGGGAGCTGAGGATCGCCCCCGGCCAGACCAGCCGGGACGGCCTCTTTAGCCTCGAGGTGGTGGCCTGTATCGGCGCCTGCGGACTGGCCCCGGTGATCAGTATCAACGGGGAGTTTTTCGCCGGGGCTACCCCGGAGAAGGTCCGCAAGATTATCAAAGCTTACCGTGGAAAGGCAGTCGAAAATGAGCCTGGAGCTTGACCGCATCCTCGGCCCGCTATGTCATCACGGCACCGGGCATCCCTGCCCGGACCTGGTGGAGTGCCTGCTCAAGGGGCCCCGGTGCAGCGGAAACGGGGATGCCGGGCAGGAGGTCCTGCAGCGCAATGCCGCCCTGCGGCGCGACAGCCTGGAGCGCCCGGCAATCTTTGTCGGCACCGGGACCTGTGGCCTGGGAGCGGGCGCAGGCAAGACCCTGGAAGCCGTCCGGAGCTACCTGGCCGGGCACGGGCTCGAGGCCGACCTGATAGAAGTCGGCTGTATCGGCCTCTGCGTGGAAGAGCCCCTGCTCGAGGTCCAGCTTCCCGGCAGGACCCGGCTCGTTTTCAGGCAGGTGTCCGAAAGGCAGGTCGGGCGCCTGCTGGATGAGGTTTTCAGCGGAAAAATAAATGATAAATCAGTACTCGCCCAGCACCGCAACCCCCTGCTGACAAGCTGGGAGGGCGTGCCTTTCCTGGACGAGCACCCGTTTTTCGCCCCCCAGACCAGGTGGGTCATGGCCAACTGCGGAATCATCGACCCCGCGCGGGTCGAGGAATACATCGCCCGCGGGGGGTACCGCGCTTTCTCCAGGGCGGTCCGCGACCTGACCCGCGAGGAGGTCTGCGACCTGGTCGAGTCCAGCGGCCTGCGCGGAAGAGGGGGCGGAGGGTTCCCCACCGGCACCAAGTGGAAATATGCCCTCAAAGCCCTGTCAAAGGAAAAATACGTTATCTGCAACGCAGATGAGGGAGACCCGGGGGCTTTCATGGACCGGGCGGTCATCGAGGGCGACCCCCACCGCCTGGTCGAGGGGCTGGCCATCGCGGCTTACGCTGTCGGCGCCTCCAGGGCCTATGTCTACATCCGCGCCGAGTACCCCCTGGCCATCCGCCGGCTTAAAGAGGCCATATCCCAGGCCGAGGCCTGGGGCCTGGCCGGCGAGAATGTCCTGGACAGCGGTTTCAGCCTGCGGATCGTGATCAAGCAGGGCGCGGGAGCTTTCGTCTGCGGCGAAGAGACCGCCCTGATCAACAGCATCGAGGGCCGTCGCGGGATGCCGCGACCGCGGCCGCCTTTCCCGGCGGTGCGCGGCCTCTTCCAGAAACCCACGGTGATCAACAACGTGGAGACCCTGGCCAACCTGCCGGGTATCCTGCTCAACGGCCCCGGGTGGTTCAGCTCGCTGGGCACCGCCACCAGCAAGGGCACCAAGGTGTTCGCCCTCTCCGGCAAGGTCAGCCGCACCGGCCTGGTCGAGGTGGCCATGGGCACCTCGCTGCGCCGCATAGTCTTCGACATCGGCGGCGGTATCCCCCTGGGCAAGTCCTACAAGGCGGTGCAGATCGGCGGACCCTCCGGAGGCTGCATCCCGGAGGAGCACCTGGACACCGTGATCGACTACGAGTCGCTCAAGGCCGTGGGCGCCATGATGGGCTCCGGCGGGCTGGTGGTGATGGATGAGGACAACTGCATGGTGGACGTAGCCAAGTTTTTCATGGATTTCATCCAGCGGGAGAGCTGCGGCAAGTGCATCCCCTGCCGCG
>JAFGTO010000221.1 GCA_016934095.1 Candidatus Glassiibacteriota bacterium | reverse complement strand
GCAGGCGAGCCGAAGGTAAAAATATCGCCGCGCAGTTAAACACGAACCAATGAGAGAGAATACATTTCCCGGGGATTTGATTTACTTTTGAACCTATTCAGATGCTTGAAGTTATAAAATCGTGGCGATATTTTTATGAATAATTCGGGTCAGCGGAGATCCGGGTAGAGGGGCACTTTTTCGCTGAGGGGTTTTACCGCTTCGAGCAGGACTTCGCAGCCGAAGCGCACCGGGTCGGTGGCCGGCAGCCCGGTCAGCCGGGAGGCCTCCTGCACGGCCCGGCTGGCCTTGCTGTCGCTCAGGCCCCGGGTATGGAGGGCGAGGGCCGCCACTTTCGCCGGCTTGACCAGGCGCATGGCCTGCTCGCACAGCGCCACCTGCTCGTCGAGGGGAGGCATGGGCCAGTTGACATGCTCGACATATTTCTGGGTGGCCCGGTGGCAGAGGATCATCACGTCCGGCAGGCAGCCGTGCATCAGCGAGAGGGTGACCCCGGAATAGGAAGGCTGGGCCAGTCCGCCCTGGCCCTCCACCACTATAAGCTCCGGGTTTTCCCGCTCGAACGCCTCCAGCACCAGTCTCTCGGCTGCCCCGGCGGTGAAGTCGCTCAGCACGTGGTCGATAGCGATACCGCTGCCGGCGATGGCGATCCCTGTCTGGCCGGTAGCGCAGAAAGCGGCCCTGATGCCCCGGCTGCGGGCGAGCTGCACCAGCTCGAGCGAGGCAGTCATCTTGCCGGCGTTGCAGTCCGTGCCCATGGTCAGCACCACCCGGGCGGTGGCCTGCTGGGCCAGAGCAGTCCCCACCGGCAAGTCTTCCGGCGGCCGCCTCAAGTCGGTTATCTTCCCGCTGCCCCGGGCGGCGGCGGCCGCCAGCTCCCGGTCTTCCCCGAGTATGGTATGGAGCCCGCCCACCACCTCGAGACCCTTTTCCAGGGCTAGGATCAACTGCCTGCGCCAGTCGGCGGGCAGGGCGCCTCCGGCAGGCGCCACCCCGATGACCAGCCGCCGGGGGCCGAAACTCAGGGCGGCGGTCAGGTCGGCCACCACCGGTATGCCGCGTCCCAGCCCGCTGACCGGGAAAGCATCGCTGCCGGCATGGCGGCTGTCGATTACGGCCACCACCGTTTCCGGGGCATAGCGCAGCAGGCCGTAACAGGTCTTGCTCATGCCGTCGTCCTCGAAAGCACCCTCGGCCAGCAGGACTGTGGGTATTCCTCTCATTTCCCGGGGTACCGCCTTTCGCAAAGCTGGTAAGATAATGCCTGGCCGCACTGCAGGCAACAGGTTTGACCGGGACGGCCGCTCTTATTTTAATTGCGTTTTATTATGCCGCTTGCTATATTTAGCTGAAGATCACTAACTTAAGTAATATTAATGAATTGGACAACGAGTACATTCCCCGCAGCTTGGCTCAAGGGGAGTCTTCAATTGGAAGTGTGCCCGCTTTTCTGAAAGCCGTCCGCTGGCCGGTCGTCCGGGGGCGGAGATGCGGTCCCGCTTGCCGGCGGCGGGAGAAAAAACTGCAATATTTGAGATTTTATCTGGTTAAGGCAATCTTTTGTGGCAGTATTCAGGAGGAAATATGTCGGGCCATTCCAAATGGGCGACTATCAAGCGCAAGAAAAGCAAGGAAGATGAGCGGCGCGGCAGGGTTTTCACCAAGCTGATCAAGGAGATTTCCGTGGCCGCCCGCACCGGGGGCGGCGACCCGGACTCCAACCCCAGGCTGCGTACTGCAGTGGATACCGCCAAGGCGGCCAACATGCCCAAGGAGAATATCGAGCGGGCGATCAAGAAAGGGACCGGCGAGCTGCCCGGTGCCAGCTATGAAGAGGCGGTTTACGAGGGCTACGGGCCGGGCGGGGTAGCCCTGTATCTCGAGGTCCTCACCGACAACAAGAACCGCACGGTGAGTGAGGTGCGCCACCTGCTGACCAAGTCCGGCGGGAGGATGGGGGAGGCCGGCTGCGTGGCCTGGATGTTCAGCCCTAAAGGCCAGGTTTATATCGATGCCGGCAGGTATGACGAGGAAACGGTGATGCTCGAGGCCGGCGAGCTGGGCGCCGAGGACATGGTTACCGAGAACGAGCTGCACGTGGTGACCACCTCGCAGGAGAACCTGGCCGCGCTCAGGGATGGCCTGGCCGGGAAGGGTATCGAGGTCAAGGATTCAGAGATCGTGATGATGCCCTCGAACACGATCAAGCTGGAAGAGAAAGACGCCGCCAAGGTCCTCAAGCTGATGGAGTCGCTGGAAGATCTCGAGGACATGCAGCGGGTCAGTTCGAACTTCGACATCGACGAAGAGGTGCTGGAAAAGCTTGCCGCAGAAGAGAGCTGACAACCGGGTTGCAGGGGAGACCATTATCGGTATCGACCCGGGTGGCGAGGTTACCGGGTTCGGGGTTGTCCGCCGGGCAGGGTCGGGTGTCGAGATGCTGGGCTGCGGTGTTACGCGGGCGCGCCGGGGGGAATCGGTCGCCGGGAAGCTTTCCCGTATTTTCCATTTCATCCGGGAACAGATCAATCACTACCGCCCCTGCTGCCTGGTGGTGGAGGACGTGTTTTACGGCAAAAACGTGCAGAGCCTCAAGGCGATCGGCCAGGTCCGCGGGGTGATTATCCTGGCCGGGGCGCTGGCCGGCCTGCCGGTGCACGAATACTCTCCCCGGGAAGTAAAGAAATCCGTGGTGGGGCGGGGGGACGCCTCGAAAGAACAGGTCCAGCAAATGGTCAAGTCCCTGCTGGGCCTGCAGACGGCTCCCAGTCCCAGCGATACCGCCGATGCCCTCGCCATTGCGCTCTGCCATTCCCATCGTCCGAATTACATGATCTCCTGATGCCCGGCGCTCCGGGAACAGTCATAACTGCGGTAAAGGAAAGAGACCTGATAAGATGATCGCCTTGATTGAAGGCAGGCTGCTGGAAAAAACCAAAGACTCGGTAGTGGTTTCCGCGGGCGGGGTGGGCTACCGGATTTTCGTGCCCACCGGCACCCTGGCGGGCCTGCCTGAGGCAGGCCAGGCAGTGAGCCTGTTCACCCATCTACACGTGCGCGAAGAACTGCTCCAGCTCTATGGTTTCCTCACCCGCCAGGAGCGCGTGATGTTCGAGAGGCTGATCTCGGTAAGCGGGGTGGGGCCGCGCGTGGCCCTGGCGGCCCTGAGCAGCATGAACCCGGAGCGGCTGGTCATGGCGGTCGAGCAGTCGCAGGCCTCGCTCTTGTCGGGGATCCCGGGTATCGGCAAGAAGACCGCGGAGCGCTTGGTTTTCGAGCTGAAAGGCAAGCTGACCGACCTGGTCCGGCTCGAGGCTGTCAGTGCCATCGGCGGGGCGGGAGAGGAAGCGGTCTCCGCCCTGGTTTCGCTGGGTTACTCCGGCGCCCAGGCGGAGAGCGCGGTGCGCAAGGCGCTCGAGGATGCCGGGGACAGGGTGGACAGCGGAGAGCTGGTGCGCCGGGCGCTGACCCGGATCTGATGCCTCCGGCACCGCCCGCAGGTTCGGACTGCCCACCGTTGAAGACTCCCCTTGGGCAAGCTCAGGGGGAATCCGCCGGATATTAAAAAATTTTCGGGGTGGCAGGCCGCCCCGGCCTGGAAATCCCACGTAAATGGAAAACAAACCCGGAAAAAGACCCGACCTGACTTCTCCCGATGCGCTCGGGGATGAGCTGAGTTTCGAGAACAGCCTTCGCCCGTCGACCCTGGCGGAGTTTGTCGGCCAGGCCAAGCTGAAAGAGAACCTGGGAGTGTTCGTCGAGGCGGCCCGCCAGCGCCGCGAGGCCTTGGACCACTGCCTGTTCTGCGGTCCCCCAGGCCTGGGCAAGACTACCCTGGCCTATATTGTCGCCCGGGAGATGGAGGTCAACATCCGGGTGACCAGCGGCCCGGTGCTGGAAAAGGCCGGGGACCTGGCGGGCCTGCTGACCAACCTGGAGCAGGGGGATGTCCTGTTCATCGATGAGATCCACCGCCTGCGCGCCAATGTCGAGGAATACCTTTACCCGGCGATGGAGGATTTCAAGCTGGACATCATGATCGACACCGGGCCCAGCGCGCGCACGGTCAAGATCCCGCTCAAGCGCTTCACCCTGATCGGGGCCACTACCCGCAGCGGCTTGCTGACCAGCCCGATGCGCTCGCGTTTCGGAGTGGTGGGCCGGCTCAATTTCTACAACGAGGAGGAGCTGCAGAGTATTGTCCGGCGCTCGGCCGCCATTCTGGGCGTGAAGATCGACCCGGAGGGGGCAGGCGAGATCAGCCGACGCTCGAGGGGCACGGCGCGTATTGCCAACCGGCTGCTGCGGCGGATCCGCGATTTTGCCCAGGTCAGGGCGGATGGCAGTATCACCCGGGAAGTGGCCTGCCGCTCGCTGGAGATGATGGAGGTGGATGAGTCCGGCCTGGATGAGATGGACCTGGCGATCCTGCGCACCCTGGTGGAGAAGTACGAGGGCCGGCCGGTGGGGATCAATACCCTGGCCGTTTCGGTGGGCGAGGAGCCGGACACCCTAGAAGAGGTCTACGAGCCGTTCCTGATCCAGCGCGGCTTTATCAACCGGACACCCCGCGGCCGCGAGGCCACCCCCATGGCTTACCGCCACCTGGGGCGGACCCCTCCCGGGCCGGCTGGCCGGCCCGGCGGGGACCAGGCCGAGCTCTTCGGCAGGGATTGATCCTTACCGCGGCGGAGTGAAAATGGATTTTTCCCACCTTACCGGGAGCCTGGGCCGGGTGCTGGTCGTTTTCGGCCTGTTGCTGTCCGGCATCGGCCTGCTGCTCCTGCTCGCACCGAAAATACCCTGGCTGGGCCGCCTCCCCGGAGACATCATCATCCGCCGGGAAAACTTTACTTTTTACTTCCCCCTGGCCACCTGCCTGCTGGTCAGCGCCGTGCTGAGCCTGGTCTTCTGGATCCTCCGGGGTAAATAAACTATAACGGCTGAAGCCGGTAGGTTTGTCAGCCTTTCGCTCGAACGGATGAATCCGTCACGGGCGGCGGTTCTTTACTACCCTTTCCCCCGCCACAGTTCCACTAAACCGGTAGTGAGTGCGGATGAGCATGAAAACAGCCGATTTCGACTACGAGCTGCCCAGGGAGCTGATCGCCCAGCACCCGGCCCGTCTGCGCGACTCCAGCCGCCTGCTGGTAGTGCGGCGGCGCGAGGGTACCCTCGAGCACCGCTCGTTCAGGGACCTGCCGGAATACGTCCGGGCCGGGGATCTCCTGGTTATCAATAATACCCGGGTCTTCCCGGCCCGTCTAACAGGGAGGCTGCCCACCGGCGGCAAATGCGAGTTGCTGCTGGTGCGGCGGTTGCAGGAGGGCCGCTGGCTGGCGATGGTTAAGCCCGGCCGCCGCCTGGTCCCGGGCCGAAAAGTCGAGCTGGCCGGAGGCGAGCTCACCGGGTTCATCGAGGATTTCGGGCCTTTGGACGGCGAGCGGGTGATCGGCCTCGAGGCCACGGGCGGCGGCGACCCGCTGCAGCTCGTGGAGCGGCTGGGGCATGTCCCGCTGCCGCCTTATATCAGGCGGGAGGATACTGCCGAGGACCACAGCCGCTACCAGACAATCTACGCCAGGGCCGCCGGGGCGGTGGCCGCGCCCACGGCCGGGCTGCATTTTACCGGGCCCCTGATGGATGAGGTGCGCCGGGCCGGCGGAGCATTCGAGGAGATTACCCTGCACGTGGGTCCCGGCACTTTCCGCCCGGTGGGGACAGAGGAATTGGAAGACCACCGCATGGAAGAGGAATACTACGAGGTGCAGGCCGGGGCGCTGAAAAGGATCCTCGCCGCAGCAGCCGAAGGCGGCCGGGTCCTGGCTGTAGGCACTACCACGGTGCGCACCCTGGAGACAGTGGCCCGCAGGGTCGAGCGGGAAGGCGTTCCCGGCCGGGGCAAACTCTCCGGGGACACCGGCCTGTTCATCTACCCTGGCTTCGAGTTCAGGCTGACCGGCAGCCTGCTGACCAATTTCCACCTGCCGCGCTCGACCCTGCTGATGCTTGTCTCGGCCTTTGCCGGCAGGCAGTTGGTCGAATACGCCTACAGCGAGGCCGTGCGCCTGAAGTACCGTTTCTACAGCTATGGCGACGCCATGCTGATAATCTAGAAGGGCGTTGAAAAAAGAACTCAACACCCTGATTTGAAATTTGTTACTTTTTCGGCTGTCAAGGGCAAGGCAAGCCGTACCGCGGCGACTCTAACCGTAATTATTCATAAACTCCGATAGCCGTTGGCGGCAACAACTGATATTGAAGGTCCTGAACACACCCCGTCTGCTGCGCAGACACCCCTCTGGAGAGGGGAATTAGGGGTGTGTCTTAGAAATGCGCTATCGTTTAATTTTCTGTGAATAATCCAGGCTAAAAATTTCGAATATGTTATGCGATTGATGTTTTCTTACCGCATATTGTCGTCCCAGGAGTGGAAACGGCCCTTGACAGCCTTTATACTCGAAATTTTTCGTGTTGCTGTTCATCGTTTTGTAACGGTGAAAATGCAGCTTTGCATTATCGGAGTTGAGTAGTGAAAAAGCAGGCAAAGGAACACAAAGGCACAGAGCCGCAAATGCCCCGGGAAGTGTCTTTCCGGGTGGTTTCCGGCGACCACAGCGCCAGGGCCGGGATAATCACCACCGCGCACGGGGAGATCAATACTCCGGTTTTCATGCCGGTGGGTACCCAGGCCACGGTAAAGACCCTGGCGCCCGAGGAGCTGGAGAGGATCGGGGTGGAGGTGGTGCTGGCCAACACTTACCATCTTT
>JAFGTO010000022.1 GCA_016934095.1 Candidatus Glassiibacteriota bacterium | reverse complement strand
CTTACGGCGACTGGAGCTACAACCTTTGCCGGGCCTACTCGGTCTGGGGCGGGCTGGCGGCGCACGGCGGCTCGGTCAGCGGCCGCAGGCTGATGAAAGACGGCATTCCCCCGGAGCTGGAAAAACTTCATGCGATAAACTGCTTCCAGCCGGCTGACCGGCCGGCCTGGGCCAATTTCGGCGCACCGGGGCTTGTCTGCTCGGCTACCGGGATCAACGAGTTCGGCTACCTGTTCGCCCTGCACGACCACTGCTCTGACCGGGCAGACACCACGGCCGGCCTGCTGACCCGCTCCGGCGCCTGCGCCCTGATCTCCCGGGCCGCCGGCCCGGATGAGGCCGAGGCCCTGCTGCTGGCCAACCCCGGCGGGACAGGCAGCTACCTGCTGTTCTGGGGGGGAGCCGGAGGGAATACCGGAGGGGCGGTGTTCTGCTATGGCGCTGCGGGCAGGCTCCACGGCGGCAGCCAACGGCTCCACCGCCGCAACCCCTGCCCGGAGGTCCTCGGCGGCACGGCGCTGACCTGCGGCAATGACAGCTACCCGGTGTCCCACGATGACTGCGGGCTCGGCGGCCATGCGGCCGAGCTGGTCTCGCACCTCGAGATCCCAGCCTACACCCTGGCCCAGGCCGAGCAGCCGCTCGCCCCGGGTTCGTACCACAGCGTCTATGCCGAGGCGCGCTCCCGCCGGGAGATCGATTTCTACATGTGGGCCAGGGTGGAGGGCCGCCAGGTGAGGACCGCAGACCTGAGCTGGGATGAGTGTTTCAGGCACAGCCCGCCGGTCCCGGAGCGGCTGCCCCTGCGCCTGGGCCGGGGCGCGGACTCGCTCGCTTTGGCTTTGGAGGACAGAGGGCCGTCAGATGCGGCACTCATTAGGTTCGACCTGCCTGCTGAGGGCTACCTCAACCTGAGCCTGTTCGACCGGGACGGCGACCTGGTGCGCACCCTGGTCAACCACCGCCTGCAGCAGGGGGCTTACTCGGTGGAGTGGGACCGCAGCGACAACCTGGGCGAATCCCTGTCGCCCGGCGACTACCTGCTCAGGCTGCGCAACGCCCGGGGTATAGTCCGTAAGGCTTGCCGGATCGAATAGGCCAGGAGCGCGGACTGGTCGCAGCCGAAAGCGCCCTCAGCCCTTCAGCGCTTCCCTGACACGCTCCGGGGTCATGGGGAGCTGCCAGAGCCTTGCACCCGTGGCATCGTGGAGAGCATTGGCTGTCACTGCACCCATATTGATGATAGCCGGCTCGCCGCCGCCCTGGACCGGGAAATCTTTTGCATCTATCAGCACGGTCTCTATTTGCGGGACCCAGGAGAAGCGGGGGATTTCGTACGTGCCGAAATTCAGGTCGGATATCTGGCCGCCCCTGAAGTGGATTTCTTCGGTGAGCGCATAGCCCAGGCCCATGGTTATACAGCCTTCCATCTGTACTTTCGCTCCCAGAGGGTTGATCACCAGCCCCATGTCCTGGGCGCAGACCACCCGCTTGACCAGGATCCGGCCGCTTTGCCTGTCCACCTCGACCTCGGCCACCGCGGCCACGTAAGTCCCTGAATCGATACCGCAGGATATGCCGACACCCCTGCCGCTGGGGGCCGGGGACCGCGCCCAACCGGACTTTTCCGCCACCGCCTCGAGGACCCTGATCATCCTTTCGTCTTTCAGGTTGGCGAGACGGAACTCCAGGGGGTCGATCCCCGCCCTGGAGGCCATCAGGTCGATGTGCGACTCCCTGGCAAAGACATTGGTGTTGGCTCCAGGAGCCCGCCACGCCCCGGTGGCGAAAGGATGGGCTCCGGGCAGTCCGCCCCAGCTCGCGCCGTATGTCGTTATCAGGTTGTGCGGCACGTCGTAGAACTGGTCCGATCCCCTGGAGCCGGCAAAGTAGACCTTGTAGTCCCACAGGCTCATCCTGCCCTGCCGGTCGATTCCGGACTTGATTTTCACCACGGCCGCCGGCCTGAAAGTATCCAGGAAAAACTCCTCCTCCCGGGTCCGGGCCACCTGCACCGGCCTGCCCGTGAGCCTGGACAGCCTGGCCGCCTCCACGGCCTGGGGATTGCTGGTTTTGCCGCCGAATCCGCCGCCGACGAACGGTGCCCTTACCCGGACATTTTCCTCCGGTATGCCGAGAGCCTCGGCCACCCGCCGCTGGTCCCCGAACGGCGACTGTGTCGAGACCCAGAGCTCGATTTTACCATCCCGGTAGCTCGCCGCCGCAGTGTGGGTCTCGACCGGGGCATGGGCCACATAGCTGTTCAGGTAGGTCTCCTCGAAAATCCGGGCTGATAGCTTTTCGCCCTCGGCCAGAGAGCCCCTCTCCTCCGACCCTTGACCCTCTGGTGCGGATTGCAGCAGGTGCTCGAAGATGTTCTTGTCATCGACCCGCTCTTCGGGGATGTCGAAATCGGCCTTGACCGCATCCAGTGACTGCGCGGCCATCCCGGGGTCTTCATGCAGGACCGCTGTGAGGTCTTCTTCCCTGACCACCAGGACGCCTTTCATCTTCTCCGCGGCTGAGGTGTCCAGGCTCTTTAACTGTGCGCGGTGGGCCGGGGGCCTGAGGATCCTGGCGTAGAGCATTCCGGGGTACCTTATGTCTCCGGCGTATTTCGCCTTTCCGGCCACTTTTTCCAGGGCATCGATCCTCGGGGTCGGTATGCCGATGACCTTGAACTCGGAAACCGCTTTTTCGGCCGCGGTCCCCTCGATCTTCCTGGTGATTTTCCTGCCCCTGGCGAGCTGGGCGTAGGTAACTCTGTTATCTTTCCTGTCGCGCTCGAAAACCAGACCGTTTTCCACCGCCAGCCTGTCTTTCGGCGTTTTCAGGCGTTCGGAGGCCAGCTCCACCAGCACCGCCCTGGCTTCGGCTGCTGCGGCCCTCAGGGCCGGCCCGAAGAACCTGGTCGTCCTGGAGCCGAATGTCCCCCTGTCCCAGGGGCACAAGGCCGTGTCCCCCATCACCATCTCTATCGTATCCAGGGAAACGTCCAGCTCATCCGCCGCTTCCTGGGCCAGCGAGGTGATCACTCCCTGGCCCATTTCGATCTTGCCGGTAAAGCACTGGACTTTCCCGTCCTCTCCGATCAGCAGGTAAGCGTTGAAGTCCGTGGGATATTCACTTTGAGGTCCCTGGCCCGGCAGGGTGGAGGTATCGCCGATAGTGAAAAGGACCAGGATCCCGCCGCCGGCGACCTTGAAAAACTCGCGGCGGTCGATCTTCAGGGGAGGGCCGGGCAAGACGTACGTTCCTTCGCTGAAACCGTCTTCTTTCATTTTATCTTACTCCGGGTTCCCGGTTGCAGTCTGGATTGCACGGATGATCCGGTCGTGGGAGCCGCAGCGACACAGGTTGTTATCCATGCTCTCAACGATTTCCCGCCTGGTGGGATGCGGGTTCTTCAACAACAGGCTATAGGCGTTCAGGATCATGCCGGGCGTGCAGAACCCGCACTGGAACGCCTCGTGCTCGATGAACGCCTCCTGCAGGGGATGCAGCTTTCCCCCCCTGGAGAGCCCCTCGATAGTAATGACTTCTTTGCCCTCGACACCTTTGACGGGAAATTGACAGGACCTGACAGCCTCGTTGTCCACGATGACCGTGCAGGCCCCGCAATAGTTTTCCCCGCAGCCGTATTTGGTGCCGGTCAGGCCCAGGTCGGTCCGCAGTACCCACAGGAGCAGGCGCTCCCCATCGACTTCCAGGCGCATTGGCTCGCCGTTGAGCGTGAAACTGATTGTCTGGGTCATTTTTTCGCCCCGCGCGAAGTATACGAACAGTTATCCGGAATATGACATTCTCTTTGGATATATTACTTTCTCTGCGGAATGGCAATAGTATTTTGCGGAATTTTTCGCTGCCCTGGGCCGGCGGGCGAAAATGAGTTACCGTGGCGCCGCTGGGCCTGTTGCTCGCCGGGCTGAAAAGAGCGCCGCTGGTGATGATGCTCCACGATTACGAGCCTTTGCGCTCGCTCGAGCTGCGCGGCATTGCAGGCAGCCGCCTTTCCGCGTGGATGATCTCCTTGTTTACCGGGCTTTACGAGCGGGCCGACAAGATCGTGGTAACCATCGGGACTGACCTGGAAGCCCTGCTAGCACGGGGAGCGCCGGGAGAAAAATTGGAAGTCCTGACCCACGGTATCGACGTGGACTGCTTCCTGCAACAGGCGCTGAAACCCTGCCCGTTTTCACTGCCTAAGCGCCCGGGCCGCTGCAGCGCCCTCTACCTCGGGACTATGGGAGTGGCTCACGATGTAGAGAAGCTGATCGAATGCTTCGGCCGCCCGCAGATAAGGGGAATGCCGGTGGACTTGACGGTTGTCGGCGATGGGGAATGCGCACCTGCCTGCTACCGGGCAGTCAGGGAAGAAAAAATGGACAACGTGCGGATTTTTCCGCCTGTCGACCTGGACTGGGTGCCGGGGCTGCTGCTGCAGGCCGATGTGCTTGTCTGCTCGCAAAAGCCGGACCTCTTTTCAGTGGGCTCCAAGTTCTATGAATACCTGGCCGCAGGCAAGCCTTTGCTGGTCAACAGCACCGGGATCCTCGCCAGGACAGTGCACGAGATCGGCAACGGCTGGGTGTTCCGGGCCGATGACCCCGACAGCCTCCAGCGCGCCCTCAGCGAGCTGACTGCCTGTCCCG
>JAFGTO010000220.1 GCA_016934095.1 Candidatus Glassiibacteriota bacterium | reverse complement strand
GGCTTGCACGGGCTGCGTGTCTGGAGCACCCATTCGATCTATGACAACTTCCGGGTGAGCCGGATCGTGGAACAGCAGTAAAAAAGTTGCCTGCAGGAGAAAACCTCTGTATAATTGACAGCATCACGCCGGCAGGGATAAGCGTGCGCAACCACCTTGCCGCTGATGAGTCGGTTCAGACAGGTTGGCTCCGTAATACCCGGTCTTGTCCGGGAGCGGGTATCTTTATCCTGCGATGATCCGGCAGGCCGGTGTATAAACAGTTTTGGCAGGGGAATCTCATCTAAGAGGAGCTGATCTCATGTCGGAAAGAAATGTGGTGGACACCGGAAGCAATCCTGTTTTATCGACAGTCCAGATGTACGGGCTGTTCCTGCTGCGGCTGGCGGTGGGCTGGCATTTCCTTTACGAGGGCGTAGTCAAGCTCCTGGACCCGGGCTGGTCTTCCGCAGGCTACCTGGCGGGCTCGAAATGGATCCTGGGCGGGCTTTTCAACTGGATCTTGTTGCACCCTGCCGCCCTGGTAGTAGTGGATTTCTTGAATGTCTGGGGCCTGATCCTGATCGGCCTGGGCCTGCTGTTCGGCTGCCTGACCCGGGTGGCCGGCATCAGCGGCATAGCGCTCCTGCTGCTGTACTATGTCGCCAACCCGCCGCTGGTGGAGCTGAACTATGGTATGTATGCGGAGGGGAACTATTTGATCGTCGATAAGAACCTGGTGGAGCTGTTCGCCCTTTTCGTGCTGGTTTTTTTCCATACGGACAGGGTCTGGGGCATAGACAGGCTGATGAGGGTCTGGCAGACCAAACCCGGGCGGCAGGCACAGGAGACGGCCGGCCGGGATCCGGCCGGGGAAGCGGAGCCGGGCCTGTTATTGAAAAGGAGAGAGATCCTGAAAAACCTGGTCGGCCTGCCGCTCTTCGGGGGTTTTGTCTGGGCGGTGCTGAGAAAGCGCGGCTGGGAGAGTTACGAGGAGAGGCACTTGCTGGCTGCGGCCGGCGAAAAGACCGATGCGGTTACCAGCGCGACAATCAAGACCTTCCAGTTTGCCAGCCTGAAAGACCTCAAGGGCCGGATACCTTATGGGTATATCGGCGACCTGAAACTGAGCAGGATGATCCTGGGCGGGAACCTGATCGGCGGCTGGGCTCACGCCAGGGACCTGATCTACGTCTCCAAGCTGGTCAAAGCCTATCACCATGACCAGAAAGTATTCCAGACATTCCGCCTGGCCGAGGCCTGCGGGGTGAACACAATCCTGACCAACCCCGCCTTGTGCAGGGTGATCAATGAATACTGGCGCAAAGAGCAGGGTAAGATCCAGTTTATCTCGGATTGCGCTTTTGAGAACGATGTGATCAAGGGGATCAAGGTGTCCATCGACGGGGGAGCGCATGCCTGTTATATCCAGGGAGGGATCTCCGACCGGCTGGTCCCGGAGGGCAAGCTGGATGTGATCGGCGAGGGGCTGGAGCTGATCCGGCGCAACGGTCTGCCCGCGGGTATCGGGGCGCATGCACTGAGTACGGTCAAGGAATGCGTGGCCTACGGGCTCAAGCCTGATTACTGGGTCAAGACCCTGCACCATGTCGACTACTGGTCCGCCACGCCGACCGATGAGCACGACAATGTCTGGTGCACCGAGCCGGCAGAGACGATCGCCTTCATGAACGCTCTGGCAGAGCCCTGGATCGCTTTCAAGGTCCTGGCTGCCGGCGCAATTCATCCCGGTGTGGGTTTCCCTTACGCTTTCAAGAACGGTGCGGATTTTATCTGTGTGGGCATGTACGATTTCCAGATAGTCGAGGATGTCAACCTGGCCTCGGAAGTGCTGGCCGGGGACCTGGAGAGGGAGCGGCCCTGGAGGGCATGATCAGGCCTGCGCCGGCCCTCATCGATAACTTGAGCCATGTTCGCGCCGCCTGAGCGGATGCCGGACCGTTTTCTCCTGGAACCCGGTCCGGTTTTTTTTGTACATATAAGAGTACGTGCGGGTCTGAAAATCAATGACCAGGGGCCGGCTCCCGGACTCCCGATTTGAGTATAAAAAATCTCCCGCCCCGCCGCTGAAAGCTCGACGCCCGGGTTAAGCCGGATACCCGAGGACCGGCGCATGTATCACGGATTTCTTGCTAAATCCGTAAATACCGCGTATTTTTTTCCGTACCAGATCCGGTAAATCTGCGAAGATCGAGCCGGGAAGACCGTCAGGCCGAAAACTCACCATCCAAAGAGGTAAGTATGAACAGATTCCTTACCAGTGAAAAAAATACTTTCATTGCCGTTCTTGTCCTGGCCGCAGCGGTTTTTTCCCTGTCGTGCAACTCGCGGGATAAAAGCAACTGGCAGGTGGTCGACCCGGAGACAGGGATCAAGACGTTCACTATCAAGGTTGTTTCAGGCAACTACCAGAACGGGGTCATCGGGCAGACTTTGCCGGACTCCCTGGTCGCCTATGTTGCGGACGAGAATAATTATCCCGAGCCCGCATATCCGGTCGAGTGGTGGGTAAACAAGGGAGAGGGCACTATGTCGCCCGTGAGGAGTATCACCGATGTTAACGGTTTCACTGCGACCACTTTCACGCCCAGCGGGCTGCCGGGCGATATGGAGGTTGTGGGCTCGCCTTTTTCTTCCAAGGCATCGGTGGTTTTTTACGTTACGGTCACAGGTCAGTAGTGTCCCAACGTAATTATAGCAATGTCAATTGAATAGCGGAGTCAGGAGTTTCAGCTTGGGAATCAGCCTCCGCAAATGCC
>JAFGTO010000219.1 GCA_016934095.1 Candidatus Glassiibacteriota bacterium | reverse complement strand
GGCATTTGCGGAGGCTGATTCCCAAGCTGAAACTCCTGACTCCGCTATTCAATTGACATTGCTATAATTACGTTGGGACACTACTGATATTATATTGTAACTTATAATCGCAGGTTGCAGTTAGCGAAGGCAAGAGTAATTATCTATGAAAGAGGATACTGATGAGATTAACTCGCAGGAAAGTGCTTATATTGGGTTGTGTGCTGCTTGTAGCTGCGGACATCGTAGTTTGGTCTCAAATGCCTGTAAAGCATACGCCTTATAGAGAGCTCGGCGGTTTTGAAACTCCGGTGCCCGAAAAGATCAGTACGGTCAGTATTGTCAGGAGTGACGATCCATCTCTCAGCAAGCCGATCCCGCTTACCCAGCGGCCTGAATACGAACAGGTGGCGGAAATGGTAGAACGGGCGCTGGAACTGGCCGGAGGCCTGGAGAAATATCTGGGCGACAATGTGCAAAAGATCGTCATCAAACCGAATATCGTTGAGCCGGCCCCGAATGAAAACGGCGTGAATACAGACTGGCGGGTAGTCAAGGCCCTGGTTCTCAAGCTCTATAGTATCAACCCTGATTATGAGATTTATGTTGCAGAGGCGGCAGGGGGCTGGGCCCGGCCCGGGACACCGAACGTGGCGACCTGGGCTTTAAGGGACGGCTACCAGATATCGGGCTATCAGGAGATGATCGAGGAACTGCAGGCCAGCCGGGAGCAATATCCCGGCCTGAAAGTGGAGTGGGTCGACCTGAATTATGACGAAGTCGTAAAAGTGCCTGTTCTCGAGCCGCGGCTTTCCACGTGTCAGACTCATTTCTACTTACCCAAAACACTGGTTGAATGCGATTTCCTGATCAATACGCCTGTACTTAAGGTACATACCACCAGAGTGACTGTCGCGCTCAAGAATTACGTGGGCGCGCTGCCGGGGATGATTTACGGCTGGTCCAAAGACGGGGGATATAACAGGAACGGACTCGGACTGGACCATTCACCGGACGTGCTCGAGGAAAATTTCGTGGATGTCGCCCGCACGGTGGGGTGCGATTTCGTGGTGGTGGATGCAA
Source organism: Candidatus Glassiibacteriota bacterium (assembly GCA_016934095.1). Lineage (GTDB taxonomy): Bacteria > Gemmatimonadota > Glassbacteria > GWA2-58-10 > GWA2-58-10 > JAFGTO01. The sequence continues at coordinate 3,629 of JAFGTO010000219.1, read as the reverse complement.
TAGTGGGCAAAGAGAAATCGAAGTACACCAGCGGAATGTCCAAACGCAGGAATATGATTGTTGCCGGAGAAGACCTTGTCAGTGCGGATGCGGTCTGTGCAAAGCTCATGGATATCAATCCGGACGATGTTGAACATATCTGCCTGGGAGCGCTTTCCGGGCTGGGTCAGAACGATTTTTCCAGGATAGCAGTTACCGGCAGCACGATAGAGGAATCAAAAACGAAATTCATCAAGTCCGAAAGCAGCCTGGTCAGTGGAACGGTGAACTCGAGATACCGCTATTACGGTCAAAGCAACCGGATCTGGCTGTTGAATGGCCCGTTTACCGGCACCGACCTGGACTCGGTGCAACTGAACGGTGGGGAAGCGGAAGCCACACCCGTGGCCGGCAATGACGGCTGGACCGAGCCGGTCTATTTTTTTGATAACCTGATCGACCCGGCCGGTTATTTCCAGTGCCAGTCGAATTGTATTTACTATGCTTTTTCCTATCTATATTCGCCGAAAGAGCAATCTGCCAGGATGTATCTGGGCTCGGGGCAGGATCTCAAGGTCTGGTTGAACGGGGAGAAAGTCTATCAGTACAACAGTACCAGAAGCCATAAACTGCCCAATGATGTCGAAGCAATAAATCTTCGTGCGGGAATAAACAGGCTGCTTGTGAAAACTGTCCAGTGGTCGGGACAAAGCGATTTCAGCCTGAATATCTGCGAAAATGAGACTAACTCCAGCTATGCTGGTAACCGTGTGGAAGGGCTCAAATTTATGACGTCACAGGAAATTGAGGCTGATGCGGTTATCAGGGGTCAGGTAATATATCGTGGCCGGGGACTCGGCAATATCACTTTGGAGTTAACTGATGTGATGGGCATCCAGACAACAGTCACCAGCGACAACGGCCAGTTTCTTTTTTCAGAGCTTCCTGCCGGCAGCTATAACCTGACTCCCAGATCTACCGGTTATAGTTATGAGCCGTCTTCGAAGGAATTGATCATGGGCGGTTACGAGACCAGGGAGGTTTCCTTCGAGGCTGAGGCAGTGGTCCGCAACTGTGATTTTAGCGGCGACGGGAGGGTGACGGTGGCTGATGTGATCAGTTTCCTTCTACTGGCAAGGGAACAGCCTGACAATGAAGCCATGGACTGGAATGGGGATGGCGCCTACAGCACTGCAGATGTCGTGGCTCTGCTGCTCGATATCAGGAATAAAGCCTGCACTGCCGGAACAGCCTCATTAGCCGGAGGTAGAGAATTGCCGACAGCCAGCGGCAAGCGGACGTTAAGCTCATCCGAGATCGCCTATCTTGAAGAAGTGATCGGCCAGATGCAGTTAACCCTGGAGCAGGAAGAGGTCTTGCGTGCCGCCCTCGGTTCGCTTGGGCATCAGGCCGAACTGCCCCGCTCGTTTGCCCTGCACCAGAACTATCCCAATCCTTTCAATCCTTCGACTATGATCAGTTTCGAAATCCCGGAGAAGAGCACCGAAAAGGTCGAGCTGAGTATTTTCGACCAGAGAGGACGTCTGATCAGAACTTTAGTAGACCAGGTGAAAGCGGCGGGCACTTATCATGTGCTCTGGGATGGATGCAATCAAACAGGGCAGGCTCTCAGCAGTGGAGTATATTTCTACCGTCTCAGGGCGGGAGATTTCTCGCAGAACCGCAAGCTGATTTTGCTGAAATAGGGAGCGGTTTGTGATGGAAGCGGGTTGTCGTGGTCCCTGCTCAGGCTTAGGAAATCGTTGATATACTGATTGTGAGCGGATGATTTTTTAGCAGAAACAACAGGAGTCTCTCGCTTCAAGCTGGAAAGAACAAAAGATTTATCTCAGAATCGAAAGAGAACGTCTTCTTTAACGGTTATTAATTTTGATAAGGGGAATGTCGGCTGAGAAGAACAAATCAATTTTATGGTCAACTGTCCGACATGTCCTGACGACGTACAATCCTTGCCATAAACCCAGGTAACTCTTCCCTATCCATCTCCCGACTTTGTCCCGGGCAAAAAGTCTCTTTTTCTCCTATTGACCGATAAATGCTTTGAAATACCGGGGGAAAACGGCTAATTTTATTGCACGTGCCGCTGATGATTCTCCCGGTTCGAGCCCGGGCCAGCGAATTTTAGCTCGCAATCGAGAAGCGGCGGCTGGAACGACCACCGCCGGCTTGTTATTCGGACAATGCCCGGCTGGGTTACTGCCGCCGGTTTTTTCCGGCCCAACACCTTAAAACAAGCAACAGGAGCATCCCATGCAATTGAGAACCCTCCGTGTCCTGGCGGCCGCAGCCATAGCCGCCGCTGTCTGCATCGGCGACCTATGGGCCCAGCTTATCCCCGAACTGGATCAGATGGCAGCCGGGCATCCCCGGCTGCTGCTCCGTCCCTCGGAGACACCCTATGCCGTGTCGCTGGACCAGCTTGCGGCACTCGAGCAGGATGAAGACTACCGGCAGATGCTCGACCAGCTCAAGGGCTGGAACGGTGCCGGCTGCCAGGCCCTGGCCTGGATACTCACCGGCGACAGCACTCACGCCGAACAGGCGATAGAGCGCATGCAGAACTACAGTTTCTCCGGCGGCGACACCTTTGATTACTATTTCTACCTCCGGGAGTTCGCCCTGGCCTATGACTGGCTATACAACTACGCGGGCTTTACGGATGAGATCAAGGACGACGTGCGCAGCCGGGTAAATCCCCTGGCCCAGGCGGCCCTGAACCAGACCTACGACCATATATTCCACAATTACATCTGGATGTCGGCCTGCGGGGTGGCCTACTGGGCGGTCGCCACCGCCAACGAGGACAGCCAGGCGGACGATTTTTTCACCGCTATCCGCGACCGGTTCAACGATGCGCTGTATGTGGGCATGGAGTATCTCGACGGCCTGGCCAGCGAACCCTACGGCTACTGGTCGCTTTATGACTACGCCTCGGCGGTGCAGTCGCTGGCGGCGTTCCAGAGCGCGTTCGATAGGGACCTCGCGGGCGAGGTGCGCGAGCAGTACGGCAACTGGCTCGAGCGCCACACGCTCAATGTAATCCATCACGTGCAGCCCGATATGCGGTACATCCCCTGGGGCGACCTTCAGAGCGGACCCAACGGCGGCGTGACTCTCGAGATGGCGGGAATACTCGACATGGCAACCTGGGCGCTCGACCTGCCCGAGGGAGTCTATTTCGACCGTTGGCTGGCGGAAAAACGCGGGCTGAAAAGGTTTTACGGCGAAACGGCGATCCACTACATGCTGTATGCCCGCCACCTGGACATCGAGCCGCAGACCCCGGCGCTCAGTTTTGTCGCGGGGGGAGCCGAACAGGGCGGGCATTTCATCGCGCGCAGCGGCTGGGACGACGGGGCGACCCTGGTGGCTTTCGGGGTCAAGGACCATTACGGCGACCACAACCACTACGACCAGGGCCAGTTTACGATATACCGCAATGCGCTGCTGGCGGTCGACCCGCCGGTATACAACAGTGTACGCGGTCCGCAGCAGCCCACGGATGTGCACAACACCCTGCTTATCAACGGCAAGAAGCAGCGCCAGTGCCGCGGACAGTGGTACGATACGCTGGAAAAATTTCTCGACAACCTGGACTCGGGCGCACAGCTCGAAACCGGCGATTTCCT
>JAFGTO010000218.1 GCA_016934095.1 Candidatus Glassiibacteriota bacterium | reverse complement strand
GCCTCTCTTCCTTCTTCTGCTGTTGGTTGCCATCAGCCGAAAACCTTCCTAAGATGTTCAGAGGTTGTCCGGGGCTTGTCGAAACGGAAGTCCCGGGGGCTGGTGAGATGCTCGGCCATCTGCACCGCCATCTCGAGGGCGTCCGGCCCGTCGTCGTGCGCTGCCTTGGGGTAATAGCGCAGCTGGTCGAAAAGTGTCCTGTGCCGTGCGGCAAAGCGCAGCGTGCCGTTCCTGACCAGAGGCTGGAGGCGCTGGATGCGGAGCTTCTTGTCCCTGGTGCTCCTGATTCCCCTCAGCGGGGGATAAATCCCGCGCTCGCGGGCCACGGCGGCCAGGCGGTCCTTGAAAAATTCCTGGAACTGCACGGTCTCCACCCCGATAAGCACCGGCCGCCGCCGCAGGTACAGCTCCAGGGTGTCCTCGATGATCCGGTCCGGCGTCCTGAGCTGGATGTCCGCCTCGAGCACGTAAAGGTATCCCTGGGTGTCGAGGCCCAGGCAGACAATGGCCGAGGGGTCATGGTGGTCGCCGGCCCCCCCGAGGGAAGGGTCCACCGCGGCCACGGCGACCAGGTTTTCCTCCTGCAGTCCGTCCTCTTCATACCAGCGGAACCACTCGGACTGGAACAGGCAGTCCTGGGGGTTTACCGGCTCGTTCTGGATCTCGCTGTCGAAAGAGGCCGGGCCCTCGGCCAGGCGCAGCTTCATCAGGTCGTAATAGCTGCGGTGCCCGGGCCAGAGCACCTCCGTGCCTGCGGTCATCTCCTCCCGGTGCTCTGCGAAAAAGCAGTCGGCCCGGCTGCGGCGCTCGGTGTCTCCGAGCGACCGGTCGGTATAGATCCGCTCCCATTGTTCCCAGAGGCCGCTCCGGTCGCTCCAGCGGATGACCCCCCGGTACTTGCGGCCGTGATAGGCCGGGTTGTCCAGCAGGCGCGAGAGCAGGGAATCCATGTGCAGGATGGTGCCGATCACCAGGATATCGGCATCCCTGGCTCCCGCCTTGGAGAACGCCTTGTAGAACCAGTTGGTGATCTTGTCCCGCTGTTCCGGGGTCTGGCTGTTCTCGTCGTTCTCCAGGTCGTCGCCGATCAGCAGGTCCGGCCGGTGTGGCCCGTGTCTCAGCCCGCGGATGTTCCCCCCGGTGCCCCGGGCGGTGAGCTTGACCCCGCTGCGTGCGACAATCTCCGACTGTTTCCAGACTTCTCCCTGCCCGGTCGCCTCGGGGAACGCCCCGGCCAGCAGCTCGTTGTCTTCGAGCTCCCGCTTGACCTCGGCCAGCCGCTGCTCGGCCTGGGCAGCCGTGTCGCTGGCCACCAGCAGGTACTTCTTGCCGAGCCGGTCCGGGCAGCAGATACACCACAGGGGCAGAAAAAGGGCGGCTATGGTGCTTTTTGCGCTCTCCCTCGGGGCGGCGACCGCGATCCTCTGTCCCTGCCTGTCCAGCAGGGACTCGCTGAAGAGCTCGTAGATCTCATGGTGAAAATTGCTTTCCTCCACCCTGCAGTAGTGGGGGAAAAAAGCGCGGGCAAAAAGCCCGAGGTCAAGCCTGGCCCAGGCCCGGGTCCTTTCCACCGGACTCTCGAGCCTCCCGATAAGCTCTGACAGCTTCCCTGCGCTGTTCCGGGGTGAGTCTCTCGATTGCCTCGACGACCTGCTGGTACTGCCTGCTCCACCTGTTTTCTTTGCCACTTTCCACCTGTTCGCCCGCCTCCGGACGGCCCGGGCCGTCCCGTGATTTCATCCTGTGCAGCAACGCCACTCTGTCCCCCTTGACGATATGTTCGTCGAGCATCTCCTCGTCCCGGGCGATCCCCTGCAGGATCGCCAGCTCGATTTCCCCGGCCAGCTCGGGAAACTCGCGCTCCCAGCGCCGCAGGGTGCTGGCCGAGATCCCGGCCGCGCCGCAGGCTCCCTCCCGGGTGTACCCGCATCTCAGGCGGTCGAGCAAGATGATCAACACCGGAGGCTTGAGTTTGGTCTTCTTCCCCGCCATTTTCCCCGTCAGGCTGTCAGCACCTTATCCGACGACCCGGGACAACTCCCCCGGGACACGCTGGTAAATTTTGATCGGGCCGGGCGCTGATCACGCCCGTTTAGCTTATCATTTTGTCTTTATCGACATAAGGTCGCTCTGGCGCCGCTGACCCCGGCCCGATCACCTTTTCTCCCGTTACCGACCGCCCCCGCCGGAAAACTCGTTTCCGACCGGATTACACCTAGAACCGCCACCTGACCAAAGCCTTCCATCCCGGACTTCTCCGCTGTTCACTGCGGTCCAGTCCGGCAAAAACCGACAGCCTCCCGGTATCGACCGTGCAGCCCAGCCGGCCGAGGCTCAAATCAAGGCTCAGCTCCCTGCCTTTCCGGAGAGGGCCGGGGAGTTTTTTTGCAGCTCCGCAGCCAGGATTTTCCTGCCCTGGCTCGAAGTCAGCCCCCGGCTGAGCCCGTCGGCGAAACCCTGGCCCAGCACGCCGCCCAGCCCGGTCCCGGAGATCCCGCCGACCACCCATTGGACCACGTCCGCCGGCAGGTCCGGCAGGTAATGGTAGAGCAACAGCACCAGGCAGTTACCCAGCACGGTGCCAACCAACATCAACAGCTTCTTCGACGCCTGCATAAGCCTCCTCCCCCTCTGATTGTTAACCCGACACGACAAAACTCTCCGGCACCGCCGGCAACCCATCGCGCGGGCCCACCTGCAGGTGCAGGTGCTGTCCGTGGTTCTCCAGCTCGTGGCAGACAGCGGTCATCGCCCCTTGCCGGCCCCGGTACTCGAAAGCCTGGTTGAGCCATTCGGCCCACTCCAGGGCGGTCCGGCCGTCCAGGTCCCGGGTCCGCAGGTCGGCCGCCCGTCCGAACTCGTGCGGAGAGCGCAGTCCCGCCCGCCCGGGATAAAGGCTCTGCTGCTCTTCCCGGGTGCGCAGCAGGTGGGTTACCACCGCCGGCTCCCCTGAATTGCGGTAGTGCCAGAAGCCGGCGGCCAGCACCAGCACGTAGAGCGCCGGATGGACACGGCGTCCCGCCTCCCGGCCGGCGCTGCAGCCCTCGAACCATTCGCTCTGCTCACGGTAACCGTCGAACCGGATGTAAGGTGATGGATACATGTTTTTTTGTTTCCCCCCGTTTTGTCGTTATCGATCATGCGCCGCTATTATAATAACGTTTTGTGCGTTTAATATATATTTCCTAAAAAAATTTTAATCCTTTTTCTCACCTGATCATCCCTTTCGAACCGGATGACCGGAACCGGCTCACCTGCCCGGCAAGTACGCCTTTTATCCTTTTGCTCCGGATAGTGCCTTTTCCCGGCCGGGTACAGGCGGCGGGGCCGGCTTCGCCACCCTGCAAACCTTGCCGGATTGAGGCTTTAACAGTTCCACCGGAGATGTTTCTCCAGGGGTTGAAAGCCGGGGAAAGGATGGAGCCTGCCTGTGGGGAGGATTGCCGCCCGCGGCCGCCGGGGTGCGGTTTCAAGCGGACTGGATGAGCGTACGGAGTCGGAAGAGGGGATAATACCAGGATGGAAAGTACCGGCCGGCGTGTCTGGCGGGCCGGGAGAGGCGGGGAGGCTTCAGCTTTTACCGGGTTGTATCTCGCCGGCACGGATCAGGGAGAATTTGAAAAGTACCGGCCCTATCAATTGAAAGACCGCGATCGAGCCCACCACCACGTTGCGGAAGACCTCGCCCCACTGGCTGAAAGTCCCGGCAACGGCCACGGCCAGGCCCAGCGACACGCCTGCCTGGGTGATGAAACCCATCCAGACATTCCTGCAGATGACCGGCTCCTCCCTGGCGAGCAGGCTCCCGCAGACAGTGCCGAGCCAGGTAAAAAAGAAGCGCGAGGCCACCAGGACCAGCACCAGGCGCCAGGCTCCCGAGAGCACGCTGAAATCGAGGTCCGCCCCGGCGATGGCGAAAAAAACCACGTAGACCGGCAGGGACCCTTTCTCGACAGCCCGGATAAACTCCCTGCCCCGGCCGGAGAGGTTGTTGACCGCCAGGCCGGCGGTCATGCAGACCAGCAGGGCATGCAGATGAAGCAGGCTCGACAGCTCGTAGCTGAGAAAACTTACCGCGATAATAAAAACCGGCAGCTCGGCACCGACATATTTGATATAGGAAATGATCCCGAAACCCAGCAGTACGCCGAAGAGGATCGAGCCGGCGAGCTCCCAGGCCACCAGGGCCACCAGGTGTTCGCTCCCGCCGGCGGCTCCCTTGCCCAGCAGCGCGGTCCCCACGGTGATCATGACCGCGAAAGCCAGGATGACCAGGATGTCCTTGAGTATGGTTATGCCCAGCACGAGCTGGCTCATGTGTCCCCTGGCGCCGCTTTCCACGATCACCGCCACGGTGGAGCTGGGGCTGTTGGCCAGGGCGATAACCGCCAGCAGGGCGCTGACCACAAAAAGTCCTGCCGGCCCCGCGGGGAACCGCCCCGGCAAAAAATGCAGGGCAACGGCCATCGCCAGCATTACTCCCAGGAAAGTAACCACGGTCTGGCCGGCCGTAATCCATCCGTAGGAGTGAATGCGCTCACGCACCTTGGACAGGTTCACCTCGCCGCCTGCGGTCAGGGCGATCAGGGTCAGGGCGAAGCTGTTGATCAGGGTCAGGCTGTCCACAGCCTGGCGGCCGAGGATCCCCAGGCACGAGGGTCCGAAAGCCACTCCGGCCAGCAGGTAGCCTGTAATCCCCGGCAGCCGGGCATAGATGCCCAGTTTGCCCAGGACAAACCCGGCCAGCAGCAGGAAGCCCAGGTTAAGCGACAGGGGAAGCTCCGCCCACGGCCTGCCCAAGGGGACCAGGAGCAGCAGCGCCATCAACAGCAGCAGGGCCAGCAGACCGAACAGACGGCTCATCCGGCCTCCTTCTTTTTCTCGGCCAGTGCAAAACGTGCAGCCCAGGCCCCGAACATCTCCCCCAGGACCACCGCTGGCAGGGCCACGCTCACCACCAGGCTGCAGACCTGCCCCTCGAACAGGAGCTGGTAGTTGGCCACCAGGGCCACACTCATCCCACCCTGGCCGAGAAGCGCCAGGCCCGACAGCCCGCTCCCGGCTTCGAGCCTGTCTCCGAAGAGCGGCCGCACTGCAGCCATGCTTCCCAGCTTGCCGATGGACCTGGCCGCCAGGTAGACGGCCAGCACCGGCAGGACCGCGCCCAGCCTGTGGGCGGAGGCCACTTCCCAGGATGCCCCGACCAGCACCAGGAAAACGATCAGGATCGGCTTCTCACGCTCGGCCAGCACCCGGAAAATCCTTTCGCTGACCTCCAGGCGGTTGGCCAGCACAAAGCCTACTACCACGTTGACAAAAAGGCTCGACAGGCCCAGGTAGGAAGCTATGCCCCCGCTGAAAACCGTGAAAGCCAGAATCAGGAAAGTAAGCTCGTTCTCTCCGTGGCGGTGTCGGGCGAAAGAGTAGAACAGGAGGCCCAGGATCAGGCCCACCAGCACCGAGACCGCAGCCCACTCTACAGCCAGCCGCCAGGAGCCCGAGCCTTCCCTGAGGTATCCTGTCATGATACTGAAAACCAGCAGCGGCAGCATGGCATCGAAGCTGGAAACATAGTGTGCCAGCTGGGCCAGCCGCCGCCTGACCGGCGCCTGCATCCTGGCCGCCAAAGCAGTCGAGCTGGGGCTGCTGATCGCACCCACTGCGGCCAGCACTATCAAGGCGCCCCACAGCTCGACTCCTTCCGCCGGCGGGAAGAGCCTGCGGAATAGCGGGAGCATTGCCGCGCAGAGCACGAGCATGGTCGCAGCTCCCTGGAAAAGAGTCGTCAGCGGGTACCCCGCCGGATATCGCTTCAACTGCCGCAGGCTGAACTGCAGTCCGAAAAGCAGCCCGGTCCAGCCCAGGGCCAGCTCCATCACCGGCTCGAGGTTCGCCAGCAGGCGGCCCTGGAGAATACCCATACCCTGCCCGCCGAGAACCAAGCCCAGGCCCAGGTAAACCGGGAACCCCAGGCGGAAAAACCCCCGGGGCCTGCCTTTTCCGCCAGCCCGGAATAAAAACCTGCCGCCAACCAGGGCGATCAGAATCAGCAGCAACAGCAGCAGGACCGTACGCGTGCTCTCGGACATCTTTCCCTACCCGCAGTAAAAATTTCAGCTTGTGCCGCCGCTTATTGTCCCATTCGGGGAATGAGAGAAAAATCCTCGCCTTCAGGCGAAGATTAAAGTATACCCCGAAGGGGCCTGTCAGATCCGCCGACTTAAGTCAGCGGTATTAG
>JAFGTO010000217.1 GCA_016934095.1 Candidatus Glassiibacteriota bacterium | reverse complement strand
CGATGCAGGTCAAAAAACCGCGTATTCTCTTTTATTTAACACAGTTGCAACGTTTTATTTGCTCAACGTTGGGACACTACTGAGTGAAACCAATCGCCAATGAAAGGACAAAAGGAGCGTGGTACCATAAATGGCGTTTGGTAAGCCTGGATGGCAGCACACTGGACATAGCAGACACACACGAGAACCTTGAGGCCTATGGACGTCCTGGCGCCAGCCGTGGGAGAAGCGCCTATCCGCAGTTGCGCTTTGTCTCTCTGGTTGAAAATGGAACGCATGTTTTGTTTGGCACGCGCATGGGGCCTTACCCCACGGGTGAGATAACCATGAGTAAAAATGTTCTGCCGAACCTTAAGCCTGGTATGCTCTGTCTGGCTGACCGGAGCTTTTTCGGATTCGAGTTGTGGGAGCAAGCTCGATCCACAGGAGCTGACTTGTTGTGGCGTGTAAAGAAAAATCTTTCTTTGCCTCGTCTTAAATGTTATACGGATGGCTCATATCTGAGCCTGATTTATCCTACATTACGCGACAGACGGCACAACACAAATGGAGTTGAGGTTCGGGTGATTGAGTACACATTAGAAGGCATCTCCGGGGCCGAATCCTTTTATCGCCTGTTCACTACTATCTTGGAGCCTGAGAAAGCTCCGGCCCGGGAACTGGGTGCACTTTATCATGAGCGCTGGGAAATAGAAACAGCTTTTGACGAGCTCAAAACTCATCTGCGTGGTTCTCAAATCGTGCTGCGCAGTAAGACGCCCGCACTGGTCAAACAAGAGTTCTATGGTTTTCTGCTGGCTCATTATGCAATCCGCGGGCTGATGCATGAAGCTGCCCTGAAAGAGGATACTGACCCGGACACTCTCTCGTTTATACATGCCGTCAGGGTCATTCGAAGAAAATTACCACGTTTCGTTTCTATTCCCCCCTCAGGAGAGAAAAATGTTTCATGAAGCCGTATTAGACGAAATTCTCCAAGAACGAGTAGTCTCAAGCCGGGGAAGACGAAACTATCGAGGCCTGAAACGTAAAATGAGTAATTACCATATACGTCCAAGCTCCAGGCCATTACCTCATAAGTTGAACATTGAAAATCACATAAAACTGCTTATATGAACAGTATTAGTTCTAACCGGGATTATTCATGAAAATGGAATCTGTACGTTTTTTTGTAGGGGCGCACCCCTGTGTGCGCCCATTGAACATTATAATTTCTTACAAAGCGGGCAGACACAGGGGTCTGCCCCTACGAGCGTTACGTTAATTTGTGAATAATCCGGTCTAAAAGCATGTCGAAAAATACAAACTTCTTAGGGAATATGGCTGTCAAGGGCCGTTTCCACTCCTGGGACAACAACATGCGGCAAGGGAGCAATAATCGCATAACACACTCGATATTTTGCAGTTACCTGGGAAACGGCTTGCCTTGCCCTTGACAGCCCATGAAACAATAGATTAAACCACAGGGCGTTGAGGTCTTTTTTCAACGCCCCTCAAACTGCAATAATTACTGGATAAATTTCAAGAGCCGTTATATTTTATCAGCGCCAGGATCGGACTCCGGTTGTTGCTTAACGGATTATGAATCATGATTTTCGGGGATTTACGTAAAAAAGTTTCAGGATTACCGCCCGGTATCGCCGCCCGATTTTCTGCATCTCCGGTTGAGTTCTGGTTATCCGGCAGCGACAGCTCCAGGCAGCAGCGACTGTGATCATCTCTTCTATCTCAGCCAGGTTTAAAAGGACAATCGACATGTTGACACTGCCGGAACTGATCGATCAATTGCTGAATGTAAGACAACTGCCTACGATCTCCAGTGTAGCCTTGGTGCTCGAGCAGTCTCTCAACGAAGAAGAGCCGGAGATCCAGCGTATCAGCCGGATAATCTCGGAAGACCCGGCGATTACCAGCATGGTCCTGAAACTGGCCAACTCTGCATTATACGGTGCCCGGCGCACGTTCAGCAGTATCCAGGATGCGGTAATGCGCCTGGGGTTCCAGGAAATCCGCAAAATGGTGATGGCCCTAGCTATAGTGGAATACCTGGTGAATAAGAATTTCGACATGATAGACCCGCCGCAGTTTTTCAGCCATTCCATCGGGGTAGCCTCCGGAATGGAACTGATCAACTCGACGGCAGGAATGGTCACTGAGAACAGCAACCAGCTTTACGTGATCGGCCTGCTGCACGACCTGGGGCGCTGGGTCACCGCCAACTACCTGCCGGAGGTGCACCAGCATATTATGCCCGAAAATAACACCGAATCTGAAAATAAGGACATAATCAAGCTCGAGAGGCAAAATATCGGGCTGGACCATGCCCAGATCGCCGCAGCCCTGCTCGAGCGCTGGGGCCTCCCTCTGACTATCGTCCAGGGTGTGCGCTTCCACCACGAGCCGGATGCCGCTCCCGAGGCCACGAAGAAATTATCACGGCTGATCTACCTGGTGGACAATCTCTGCATGAAGCACAAGATCGGTGAAGTAGGCGAGGGCCTCGACGGGCAAATACCGGAGACCGCCTGGAAGAGGCTGGGCCTTTCTCCCGATGCCGAAGAGCGGATTTTGCCGCAGATAAAAGCTGTCCTGGAGCATAGCGAAGTCCTGCTTTCCATCGGGGGATACAGAGGGGAGAAAGCCCGGCAATAAGCCGTAAGGCCGGCTTCCGGGCTGCGCCCTCATTCCAATTTACCGCTTTCCCCACCCCACCGGCCGTATTGCCTGAATCGCCCTGAAGATATATTATACTTTTTTCCGGTTCCCCGGCGCTGTTAATAAGGTCGCTCGAGGCATGAAACTCCGCAACAGGCATCGCATCTATCTTTCCAGTTTCCTGATGGACTGTGTCTATGCTTTCGTGATCGGCGCAGCGGCGGTTTACGCCGTGGAGCTGGGCGCGACACCCGTGCAGCTCGGTATACTGGGCGCTTCCGGACCTGCATGCTACACGCTGACCTGCCTGCTCGGAGGTATGCTGAGCGACCGCCTCTCGCGCAAGCTCTTGTCCCAGACCTCCGTGCTGGTGGCTGCGGCGAGCTGCCTGGGGCTGTCGCGCGCAACCGAGCTTTGGCACCTGTACCTTTTTTACGGGCTTTTCAACGGGGTACAGGGGTTCTTCTGGCCGCCGCTGCAGTCTCTCCTGGCCGACAGCAGCCACCGCCGCAGCCTGACCGCCACTCTCGGCAATTTCTGCATTTCCTGGAGCTCGGGCTTTATCATCGGCCACCTGGTCTGCGGCTACCTGACCGTAGCCAGCGCAGTGCTGCCTTTTTCCTGGGCCGCATTGATCAACCTGCTGATCCTGGCAGTCAACTCGACCCTCTCCGAATCCGAAGGGTCAATCAAAAGCTCCAGCGAGGACTACCTGGCGCACAGAGGCTCCCAGGAAAGGGTCCTTTGGCACAGGCTGCTGATCTCCGGCTGGGTGGCGAATTTCACCCTGGTCTTTACCCTGAGCGCGGTTAAGATGCTTTTCCCTAAGTTCGTGCTGGACAACGACCAGATGGGCAAGGCCATGCTGGGCCTAATGCTGGCCCTGCTGCACGGCGGGCAGTTCCTGATGTTCGGCCTGGTCAAATACTGGCACACCTGGCAGTACAAGCGCCTCACTTACCTGGCTATGCAGCTTATCGTGCTGCCAGGCACCCTGCTGCTGGGACTCGGCGCCAGCCTCTTCAGCTTCGCTGCGGCCATGTTCCTGATCGGGCTCTGCGCGGGTTTCACGTACACGGCGAGTATCTATTACAGCACCAGCAGGCCGCCGGGCACAGGCACACGCACCGGTGTCCACGAGGCTTTCATCGGCATGGGGATCATGGGCGGCCCGCTGGCCGGCGGGTTTGTAGCGGCGACCTGGAACCTGCAGTCCCCTTACCTGATGTGCGCCCTGTTACTGGTCGTCTCTGTCGCCCTGCAGTCAGCGATACTCTACCGCCGCCTGCCCGGCGGCAAGTGAGTTTTTTCTTTTCTTTTTATATATAACTAATTACATCATCTGCATAACAATCAACTTTAAGGCTTCTGCCGGCTTCTTCACGCTCATGCGCATCTGCCCGGACTCTTATTAACGCAACTGAAATGACCTTATCCCGACACCTTTAATACCCGATGAGCCAGACCCGTAAAAAGACCTCGCCTGCACGGTCCGGGAAATCCGGCACCGCCGTGGCGCCGGGGGCCGCATCCCGGTTCGGCAAATTATCTGTCGCGATTTTCCTAATCCTGGCAACCGCTTTCGCCGCCTACAACAAGCTCTCCAGGCTGGCGCAGAATCCCAGCTTTGCTGCCAACCGGGAAACCTGCGCTTTCTGGACCGAGTCCGCCTTTCATTACCGTTATGCCGAACTGGTGGCCCGCGGCCAGGGAATCCCTGCACAAGACACCCGGGCCCAGGAGCCCGAGGGCGTGGTGCCGCTGGAGAATTTCACAATCGCCATGGAATACGCGGTCGGCTTCAGCTACCAGCTGGCAGGCTCGGTTTTCGGGTTCAGGCTCCCGCTGCACAAGTTCACGGCCTGGTTCGACTGCCTCTTTTCCTGCCTGAGCATAACCGCTTTGTTCTTCCTGGCCCTGGTGGCCTGGAAATCCAGGGTTGCGGCCATGCTCGCCGCGGCCTGGTATGCAGCAGCCCCCCCGAGCTTTGCCAGGTCTGCCGGCGGCGCTTTCCTCAGGGAGGACTTCGCCCTGCCTTTCATTTTCGGCGCGCTGGCCCTGCTGGCGTATTCTTCCGAAAAGGACAAGACCTGGTCCCGCTGGGCCGCCGGGGTGATTTTCGCTATCGCCCTGGCCTCCTGGCACGTCGCCCCTTTTCTGCTTTTCTTGCTGTCGCTGTTCGCAGCCTTTCTTTTCCTGGCAGACAGCCGGGGCAGCCGGGGCTTTCTCGAATCTTTCCTCGTGCTGATACTCTGCTGCATGGCTGCAGGTATCGCCGTACCGGTGCTGCGTGCAAAACATTTCCTCACCGGCCTGCCGATGCTGACCTCCTATTGCGTGCTGGCGGCCTGGTTGGTCGAAAAGAAGTGGCTCGCCGGGGGGAGACCCCGCCTGCGCTGGCTGCTGGCCGTGGCCCTGCCGCTTGCCTGGGCTGCGGGCGCCTGGCTGGCCCGGGACCGCACCGGGGAGTTCTCGCACGTCTACCTCCTGATGCTGGACAAGGTCAGGTTCCTGGGAGCCAAGCCCGCAGACCCGGCTGCCATGAGCTTCCATTCGAAAATCCTCTGGCTCAGCGCATTCAACAGCCCATCCGCAGGCCAGGTTGCATCCTATTTCGGGGTGGGACTCTGGGTGTCCCTGGGCCTGTCTATCCTCCTGGTCCGCGACTGGCTCAAAGGCAGGCTCGGCATTCCCGGCAGGATGGCCCTGGTCTTTTTCTTCGCCTTTGCCGCAGGCTACCTGGCAGTGGACCGGCTGTCTGTTTTCTTCGTCTTTTTCTCGGCCCTGGTTTTCGGCAGCCTGGCCCTGCGTGGCGGCACCAGGATGTGGCTGCTCGCCCTGGCCCTGGGCTCGGCCGTTATCTTGACCGACTATTACCGCAGCCTGGGCTACCGCATCATGGCCTACCGCCCGGACAACGACCTCCGGGTGGTCGAATGGCTGAAAACCAATACCGGCCCCGATGATACGGTCCTGGCCCCGTTCCAGTGGGGGCCCAGCATCCTGGCCTATGCCGGCCGACCGGTGGTGCTGCACTCGAAATTCGAGTCCAGGGGTATCCGTGAAAAAGTTCGCGATTTCCTGGGCGCACTTTACGGCACCGTGGAACAAATGGAAGAGCTCTGCCGCCGCTGGAGGGTGAGCTACCTGCTGGTTACTGTCAACCTGGCCCTGGACAGCGGGCCCTCCTCCTACCGTTACGTGATGAACCGGCCGGAGCTTGCCGACTCGAGCGCCGCCTATGCTTTCCAGTACGCTCCGGAAACCCTGGGCGGGTTCCGCCTGGTCTACCAGGATGCCACCACCCGGATCTTCGAGGTCGGCTCACCCTGGGACAGCCTCTCGGCCCGGGTCTACCGGGAAAACTACCACCCCCTCTGGGACCTGGGCCTGATCGGCACCCACAGCGACCGGGCCGTGGCCCTGCTGACAAGCCGGCTCGGAAAGCCGGACTTCCACCTTCGCCTGGCCGGGCACTACGCTGAAGCCGAGCCGGAGATCGCGGCCAGGGAGTACCGGGCGGCTTTGGACCTGGGGGCCGCCGATGCCCGGGCCTGGTACAGTCTCTCGGAAGTCCTGCTGCGACTGGGCCGGAGCCGGGAGGCGCTTTCCGCTTTGGAAAAGACCCTCGCTTACGACCCGGAGTTCGACCTTTCCGGGCTCCTTGACACGCCGGCTGAAATCCTGAGCAGTCTGGGTGGAATGCTGATCGGAAAAAACAGGTGGGAGGATGCTGAAGCTTTTCTGGCACGCGCTCTCGAGCAGCAGCCCGGCAACGCCCTGGCCCTCAACAACCTGGGCCTGGTGCGCATGAAACAGGAGCGCTACGAAGAAGCCCGCGGGCTTTTCGAGCGCGCCGCCCTGTGCGACCCCGGGGCGCCGGCGCCCCGGCGCAACCTGGGTATCCTGCTGCTGCAGCAGGATGATCCCGGCGCCGTGGAGGAGTTTCGCCGGTACCTCCGGATGGCGCCGCAGGCACCCGAGCGCGTGGAGATAATGCGCGCCCTCAGGCAAAAAGGCTGGCTCTAGAGAGCCCTATTGCCCCTCACCCTCTTCCGGCTGGTCCATCCGCAGGCACCTCACCGAGTATTCCATGGCCGCACCCATGCAGCTGTTGCAGGAGATGCACTCGTAGGGTTTGAAATTGCCCTGTCTCCAGCGCTCCGGCAGGTCGGGGTTGCGGATCAGCGGCCGGCCGATGCCGACCAGCTCGGCGTACCCGTTATGCAGCAGCTCGTATACCGCGCGCGGCGAGCGCACTCCTCCGGTAACTATCACCGGCAGGCCCGAGGCCTCATGCAGCACCCGGGCCTGCTCGCGGAAGTAGGCTTCTTTCTCCGGCTTGACAATCCTGGTGCGCAGCGGGTTGTTCCCACTGACCGAGATAATGTCGCAGCCCGCCTCGGCCAGCAGGGAGGCTGTAACCCTGGAATCCGCGAGCTCTATGCCGCCGGGGGTAAAATCTTCGCAGTTCATCCTGAAAACCAGGGTCATCTCCGGCAGGGCCCGCCGTATCATCTTGACCACCTCCACCGCAAAATTCGCCCGCTGGCGCGAACCGCCGCCGTAGATGTCAGTGCGCTTGTTGAAAACCGGGCAGAGGAACTGGCTGATCAGGTAATGGTGTGCCCCGTGAATCTCGACCGCATCGAAGCCGGCCTCTTCCGCTCTCAGGGCTGCATCGGTAAAGTCATCGATAATCTGCGCGATCTGCCCCCTGGTCAGCGAGCGCATGATATGCGCGTTTTCCTTGCGCAGCTTGCCTGCTTTCTCAATCTGCGTCTGGCCGGTAAGGGCGATCAGCGACGGACCGTAGATCAGGCCGTCCGGGTCATAGGCTGGGTCCGAGTTAAGCCCGCAGTGGGCGATCTGCAGGCTGATCTTGTCGCCTTTGGCGTGCACCGCATCCGCCAGTCTCCTCAGCCCCGGGATGAAATCATCGCTCGAGGCTCCCAGCATACGGGGCACCGCCCGGCTGCCGGAGCTGACAAAGGCGAACCCGGTAACGATCAGGCCCAGTCCGTGGCCGGTCAGCTTTTCGTAGAAAGAGACTGTGCGGTCGGTAACGAAACCGTCCTCATCCGCGGTCGCCGACCAGACCGGGGCGCGCACCAGCCTCCCCTGGAGGCTCAGGCGGCCGCTCTCAAAAGGCTCGAAAGCCGATTCAAGCTGAAACCCATCTGTTTCCGTCATCCATCCTCCCAAACTAGATGAATCGATTCACCATGTATAAATTTTATCCAATATCCGCCTGAAGGAAAACCCCGCCAGGCCTGTCATTTTCCGTAGAGCTCCCTGATCCTGTCGAAACGCTCCAGGATGGGCAGGTGCTGAGTACAGGCCTCTTCACAAGCGCCGCACCCTGTGCAGCGCTCCAGGTCATCGAGGTTTTCGATCCCGTGATGCCAGCGCAGCCTGTCGCCAAGGCCCTCCCCGCCCTTGAGTATAACATGGTTGTAGGCTTCGAGATACTTGTATACCTCTATCCCCTCCGGGCAGTCCCGGCAGTAGCGGCAGCCAGTGCAGAGGCTGTCGAAAGATTCCTCGATCCGGGCTTTTACCTTGTCCAGGTCCAGCCTGTGTTTTGTTGGGTCGTAGCTTTTCCAGGCCGCAACCGCGCCTTTCACATCCTCGACACTGCTGAAACCCACCAGCGCCGAGGTGATCTCGGAATGGGACCAGAGGAAATTAAGCGCAGCCTCCACCATGGGCTGGCCCGGGTAGGCACGGATGAAAGAGAAAGTATCCGGGTTTTCGGTAATGGTTCCACCGCCCAGGGGGTTCATCACCACGAGCCCGATCCCCGCCCGTGCCGCTGCTTTCAGTGCCTGCTGCCGGTAAGGGAAATTGATCGCGTTGTAACCGAAAATGACTCCCTCGAAGATGTTTTCCCCGATGATCTTCTCCACTTCATCTCCGGGAAGGTGAGTGGTGAAAGCCAGGTGGCGCACCAGCCCATCCTCCCTGGCCCTGAGCAGGGCATCCACAGCCCGGCCGGTCTTGCGGCGCTCCCAGGCGTCCAGGGTGAGGATATACCAGCAGTGGTAGAAATCGATGCAGTCCACCCCCAGGCGCTCGAGCGACCGCTGCAGGTCTGCCCGGACACCCTCTGCATCCGGCTTGCTGGTCTTGGTCGAAAGGTAAAAATCCCCGTCCCCGGGATTGACCTGCCTTAGGGCGTAGCCGATTATTTTCTCGCTCATGTCGCTGCAATAGCCCGGCGCCGTATCGAAATAGCTGATCCCCGCCTGGTGGGCCGCCAGCACCACCTCCGCCATGGCCGATACATCCCTGGGCCTGGCGAAGCGCATCCCGCCGAACCCCAGCCTGCTGATATTCTTACCGGTCTGTCCGTATTGCCTGTATTCCATTCCGCCTGCCTTTTGCACAAGATGATTGATTCGGAAACAAGACTTAAATATATATGTAAGCCTGAAAAAATCCAGACCCTTTTACCCGGGAACCCCATGCAGCTTCCTGTCCCGCCGGCCTGCGGCTTCCCGGGAAGCCCTGCTGCTTCATCAGGCAGCCGGACATGTCGATAACCGGTCTGCTGAGGGGGAACGTATCCATGTCAAAGCATTTATGGCTCCGGATGAAAAAAACGCTGCTCCCTGCCGGACTGGCTCTCGCCCTGACCGGAGCAGGCTGCGCCGCGCCTGAAACCGTGGACCCCCGGATCGGGCTGATCGGGGCCGCAGCGTCCCTGCAGAGAGTCGATGAGGCGCTCACCCGCATGGGAGAGCGCTTCGAGCTGATCCAAGAGGTCAATCCCCCGGCCTTGGCCGGCTACGAGCTGATCATCCTCAACCGCGGAGCGCACGCACTCAACTATGCAGGCCTGGTGGACAATTTTAACATGCTGCTCGACTGGGTGCGTGAAGGTGGAGCCTTGCTGGTATTCGAAATCGACGCCGCGGGTTACCGGAGTGAGTTCCTGCCCTATGAAATAGTCTTCTCGGACAAGGCCGCCGCCGGAAAGGAAGACTGGGACTTTGTCGAGCAGGTGGAAGCACCGGAACACCCTGTCTTCAACCGCCCTCACCGCATCGACTACCTGCGCGGCCTGGAAGAGTCCTGGCGCATCGTGCGCACCGGCCCCCAGTGGCGTATCCTCGCCTCCAAGGATCCCCGGCCGCCCTCACTTGACCCCCGGATCGAAAAGCTGGACAACTCGGCGGGCAGCATTTTCGAGGCCGGCTACGGCAGGGGAGCGGTCCTGGTCTGCCAGCCGATGGTGGCGCGCTATCATGCCGGCTGTGTATCCAACGAGCCCCATTACCTGGAAGCCGGGGTGCTGCTGTTTGAAAACATAGTCGAATACATGAAAGCTGCGGCCGCCGGCACCTCGCTGCCCGTGGTCTCCGCCCGGGCTGTCCCCACGACCGGGGATGCCGGACAGTCCGTGCATCTCCGCGCACTCCCGGGCGGCGACACAGCGGAGCCCTGTACCTATGCCTGGGACTTCGGCGATGGTGCCGCCAGCGAGGAGCCGGACCCGGTCCACGTTTACGGCAAAGAGGGCGTTTTCAGGCCCGCGGTCAGGGTTATCGATGCCCGGGGCAGGGTCGACCGGGATGCCTGCCGGGTCGAGCTCGGGCCTGCCCGGCCCATGCGCTGGGCCGACCAGCTTGTCAAGGCCCAGATCCACCGCCATTACCCGGACCCCACCCGGCGCCAGCGGGACTACCCTACCGCCCTGGTCCTGCAGGGCATGCTGGATGTCTACGGCCGCACCAGGAATGATGAGATCCTCGAATATGTCAAGGGTTTCTTCGAGCCCCTGGTCCGGCGCCGGGAGCACGACCCCGAAAGCTCGACCTTCAATTACGGCTCCCTGATGGTCCCGGCTTACGAGCTCTACCGCATCACCGGAGAGCGGGTCTACCTCGAGATGGCCATGAAGTACTGGAAAAGCAGCATTGCAGAGATTGACTCTCAGCTCGGGCCGGGCATGTTCTGGGGATTGGGCGGCAGGCGCACGATCGTGGACCTGCTGTATTTCTTTTGTAACGAGCGCGCCCTGTATTACGAGGTTACCGGCGAGGTGTCCGCCCTGGACGTGGCGGCGGACCAACTGGCCCTCTTCACCGGGTACCTCCTCGACCCTGCGGACAGCCTCTACTTCCAGGCCATAGACCTCGACCGCAGCTCCTACTGGTGCTCTCCGGAGCGTCCGACCGGCCTGAACGACAGCAAGTGGGGCCGGGGCAACGGCTGGGTGGCGATGGCCTTTACCGAGCTCCTGCTGCGCCTGCCGCCGGGGCATCCCAGCCGGGAGATGCTGCGCGGGACAGTGCTCGGTTTCTTCAGCGGGCTGCTGCGCGCCCAGGACCCGGAAACCGGGCTCTGGGCCCAGGTAACCGACAAGCGGGACTACCCGGGGATGTGGCTCGAGACCACTTCCACCAGTATGTTCGTCTACTCGGCAGCGCGGCTGGTGGAAGCCGGGCTGCTGCCTGCCGAGCCTTTCCTGGCTATGGCGCGCCGCGGTTATAACGGCCTGCAGCAGCGTCTGAAAATGGGGGCTTTCAGCTACCCCTACCTCTCGGATGCCTGCATGGGTACCGGCCCCATGTTCAGCCTCGAGCGCTGGCTCCAGGCGCAGCGCCGCAGCAACGACCGCCACGTGGTAGGCTCCTTCCTGATGGCAGAGGAAGCTCTCTGGCGGGCCGCGCCTCCTGCAGTAGCGGTAATCGGAGACCTGAGCGCCCCGGAGAGCCGCCTGGGACCCGCCCTGAACTACAACGGGCTCTACTTCTACCAGATTCCGGACCTGTATACCACGGCCGACCTGGACAGCTTTTCCGCGGTAATAGTCGACCGCTTTGCCCTCGACCGCAATGCGGCCAACCTG
>JAFGTO010000216.1 GCA_016934095.1 Candidatus Glassiibacteriota bacterium | reverse complement strand
TTCTCCGGCCCGAAGATCTCCCGCAGCAGGGCAGCGGTTTCGCGGGCCTGGTCAGCCTTGCCCAGGTGTACCAGGTCGGCCACCGGCCCCTTGGCGCAGCCGCTGAGGGCGATCAGCCCCCGGTGGTGGGCCTCCAGCGCATCGAGACCTATCCGCGGCTTGTAGTAGAAGCCCTTGAGATAGCCCAGGCTGGTCAGGCGGATGAGGTTTCGGTAGCCCTCGTGGCTTTCGGCCAGCAGGGTCAGGTGGTGGTATCTTCCAGGGCCCTCCCGGGACCGCCCGCCCTGCTTGTCCGTATCGAGGTAGGCTTCCATCCCCAGTATCGGCTTGATTCCCGCTTTGCGGGCTTTTTTGTAGAACTCGACTGCCCCGAACATGTTACCGTGGTCTGTCAGGGCCACCGCGGGCATGCCCATCCCGGCCGCACAAGCGACCAGGTCGCCGACCTTGCAGGCACCGTCGAGCAGGCTGTAGTCGGAGTGATTATGGAGGTGTACGAAAGGCTTTTCCATGAATTATCTCTTGCCGTAAAAAGCGTTCAGCGAACCTTGAAACTGTCCATGATCCTGTCGAGCTGCAGGATGTAGCGGTACTTGTTGAACCTCGGGTCGGGGCAGAAAAGCCGGCAGTCGACCGTGTAGCGGCGCCGCTGGGCGGGGGCCTCGATGATCTGCGAGATATAGATACCGCCGCTGATCTCCCGGAGGTTTTCCCAGACCCCGTAGACGCGCAGGCGCTCGAGGCCGCCGACGACTACGGTGGAAGTGTCCACCCGCCCGGGCACAGTCTGCATGTCCGGGTATACATCAGCCAGCAGGCGGTCGCGGCGGGCGGCGAGAGAGTCCGGCGAATAGTCGAGCACCGGCAGGTTGTCTCCCTCCTCCCAGGTGATGAAAATACTGCGCACCGGGTCCACGTGCACGAACAGCAGTTGGTCCCGGGCCAGGGTGTCCATCCGGATGCGCTCGTATACCCTGGGCAGCACCAGTGAGAACCCGCAGCAGGAGGCAAGGGAGTCTTCCAGGTTTACATTTCTGCCGCTGAAATACATCCGCTGCTTCTCCTCCTCTTCGAGCTGGCGCAGGAAATCCTTGTAAATACGGTGTCCGTGGAGGCGCACCAGCGGCACGAGCTGGGCATCGGTAGGCGCGGCAAGCCCCGCCACCCTCTGACCCCTGGCCCAGATATCGAAGTTGGTGAAGAAAAGGCCCTGACCCCCGGCTATCTTTTCCAGCATCTCCTGATCCACCACGTCGGGAAGCAGGCTCATGTTCTCCAGCGACTCCACCAGGATGATCTTGTCCCATTCCTTGTAGAAATCGACCTCGGAGGGCTGGATCTGGGCGATTTCGAAAATCGGCTCCCAGCGCACGGCGTGGATCGGCACCTCGACCGCCCGGCGCAGATCCTTTTCCGTGGCCTGCCACACCGAGTCGCTGCAGATGACCAGGATCTCTTTTTCACGCCCGAAAGCGCGTGGCTTCTGCAGCTCGAAATCACCGCAGCCGGCCGCCAGCAGCAATACCGATGACAACAGCAGAAACCCCGAAAACTTGATACGCGGAAAAGTTCTCATCTTTTTCTCCCGGGGGATCGCGCTTTCCGCATCCTGAACCAGGGGGCCATGCCGCAGCCCCGGCACCGGCGAGGCGCAGGTATGCGGTCAGGGTGAATGGGGAAAGCGCAACTCGTTGTCAGCTTCGTATCTAACCGAAATCCCGTAACTTACGAACACCACTGCTTTCCCTAGAAATTAACGTTTTTCCGGCGGGGGGTCAAGGCGGTTGAGCGGAATTTTTCACGCTTGCCTGCCGCCGGAGCAGGGCGTAAATTTAACCTGGATGAACCTGCAGCCAGCCGGCCACGGGACGGCGGGAGCCGGACCCTTGAAGACTGCGGAGGATATACGCGATCGATTGAAAAGGAGCAGACTTTTATCACAGGAGATAAGATGGCACTATTCGAAGTGCGCCTGGTCCCCGGGATAGCCGCGGGCGGATCGATCCTTCTTGCCAGGGAATGCATGGAGCAGCCGCGCCTTTTCCTGGCCGGGGAAGAAACCTGGCAGGACTTCCTGAAGGACTTTATCGGGAGCGTGCTGGGAGAGGTGAAGTTCCGCTGCCGGTTGAGGGGAATCAAGACCCTGGCCGGGGAGACCCCGGTGCTGGAGGTGTTTATCGACTGCGTTCTGGAAGCGGGCCAGCCGCCGGAACCGCTCGAGAAAGGGTTTCTCTGGGTGAAGCGCGAGGGAGCTCCGGTGAGGCAAGCCCCGCCGCCGTTGAAAAGAACCGGGGAGCCCGACCCGGAACAGGAAGTGGAGCTTTACACCGATGGGGCAAGCCGGGGCAACCCGGGCCCGGCCGGGATCGGGGTGCTGCTTGTCCAGAAAGGCACGGGCTACGAGGAGGAATACTGCCGCTGCCTGGGCCGGGCCACCAACAACGTGGCCGAGTACAGCGCCCTGGTGGAGGGGCTGGCCCTGGCCGTGGAAAGGGGCGCGCGTAAAGTGGTGCACTTCTCAGACAGCGAGCTGCTGGTGAAACAACTGAAAGGCGAATACAAGATCAAGTCCGACATGCTGAAAATGCTGCTCTACCAGGCCAGGGATATCATCTCCGGCCTGGGGAGTTTCAGCACTGCTCACATCGGACGCGAGCTTAATTCCCGGGCGGATGAGCTGGCCGGCCGGGCGATAACCAGGGCCGGAAACGGTATAGAAGAATCCTTTAATGATCGTCCGGACGGAGGCAAAGAGGATGAATAGCCGACTGAAACCGGCTGCATTGCTTGCCGGGCTGATTGTCGCCTGGAACGGATGGGTCATGGCAGGGCCCGCGCTGGAGAACGAGCTCTGGCGGGCCGGGTTCGACCCGGCCACAGGGGCGATAGTTTCGCTGGCCGCCTCGAACGGCGTGCCGGGCGCGGCCATGACCGAGCTCCTGAGCTCAGGGCCGGCTGGGATCGTGGTCTATGACGTGGCCCGCGGGCTTGCCTGCCGCCCGGGGGACCCGGCCTGCCGGGTGGTGGAGATCAGCCCCGGGCCCGGAGCGGTTCGCCTGGTCCAGGAGATCGACACCGGGAAGGAGACTCTCACCCTTACCGCGGACTTCAGGCTCAATGGCGGAGAGATCGAATGGCGGGCGAGCATCCGGGGAGAGGGCCGGGGCAACCGCAGCCTGAGAGTCTGGCTGGAGCTGCCGCTGCCGGAGGGATGGGAGCTCTGGGTGCAGCCCATGCCCGGCACGATCAAGATCGACCGCTGCACAGAACCCTTTTCCTACTGGTACGTGCGGGCGCCCGAGGGCTACGACAAGCTCGACAACCAGTACCCCCGCCACGACCTGTCGATACCCCAGGTTTCCCTGATCCGGAAAGACCTGGACCTGGGGATCACCGTGGCCCACCCGGTGGATGGCCGCATGCCGTCGAGCGGGTTTGTGGGCGACAGGCCGGCCGGCAAACCGCTTGCTCTGCAGGCGGTTACCGCCCTGGTGGGGCTGCGCGGAAAGCAGCCGCTCGAGGTCTCGGGCTACCTGGTGGCTCACCGCGGCTGCTACCGGCCGGGGCTCGAGTGGGTGCTCGACAAGTGGCCGGAGTACTTCCTGCCGGAGGAGGGGATTTACCGCAGGGGCGGGATTTACTCGACCGGCTACCCGGGCATGGGCGCCGCGGATGAGCAGGGGGCCTGGAACTACAGGCACTCGCTGGAGCTCGGGGCTTATTTCATGGAGATCCACATGCATTTCCCCTGGTACGGCCTTTATTTTCCCGGCGAGGAAGATCCTGCTCTCTGGTCGGATGTCCACCGGGTGGAGCGCGGCACTGCCCTGGACAGCACCCTGAGCGTGGAGAAGATCAGCCGTCTGATGAACAACCTGGCAGAGGCGGGGTTTCATACTTTTTACTACTATGCGATCAACGACGGTTACCCGCCGGAAGCGGAAAAACGCTGGCCGGAAGCGGTAGCCTCCTGGCCCCGCGGCAAAGTCCAGCTCTCCGGCTGGCGCGGCGGGGGTATCGAGTACCGCAGCATGAACCCGGACACCGCTTTCTCGTTCGGCCGGGACCTGGTCCGCCAGGCGGACGGTATCCTGGAAAAAGTGCACCCCCTGGCTGGCCTTTTTTTCGACACGGTCCACCACAACGACCTCGATTTCGCCCACGATGACGGGACCACCCTGGTCTACCTGGACGGGCAGAGCGTGCCCGCCTACAGTATCAATTTCGGGTACGATTTCTTCCTGCGCTACCTCTCGCAGCGGCTGCACGAGCGGGGCCAGCACCTTTTTATCAACGGCCCAGCTGCGGTGCGCAATGCGCTCGGGGTCGATGCGGTGATGCTCGAGGGCCAGGGCTACATCCTCGAGGCGGCCTACGAGTTCGAGCACAACCGCTTCCTGACCTGCATGACGCGGCCCCTCTACTGGCTCTTTCCCGCCAGGCCTACCCTGAGAAGGGAGGTCATGCTGCAGCGCTGCCTGCTCTACGGAGGGTTCCCCACCGCTCCGCACTCGGTCCGCACAGACAGGTACGACGACCGGAGGTTCGCCCTGGACAAGGAGCTCTGGGAGCCTTACCTGCCACTTTACGAAAGCCTGCGCGGCAGGGTGCTCTGTTTCGAGCCGGACCCGGTCAGCGTGCCCTGGGGCTACCGTGCGGAAGTGTTTACCCTGCCGGACGGCCGCTACGCAGCGACCCTGATCAACGAGGGCTCCTCGGTATTCGAACAGGCCAACGGCGGCCCGCTGGAGGTGGGCCTGCGCCTGGCCAGGCCTGTGAGCAGTATCCGCCTGGTTACGCCGCTGGACCACGAAGGGACCAGCCTCGAAGCGGAGCAGGGACCGGCCGGCGGGCTTAGAGTGAGAATCCCCGACTTCCGGGGAGCGGCCGTGCTGTTCCTGACCCCGGAATGACCCGTGCCCCCTCCCACCTTCCCAAACTTTTTATCATGTTTGTCAAGTGCTTTTTACGGGAATAGAGCTTATCTAAAAATAAAAATAATAAGTTTTGGAAAGAGGAATGGGGGTTTGGGGGAAAGGAGAAGAACCTTTTCCAAAAGGTTTTCTCCTTTCCCCCGA
>JAFGTO010000215.1 GCA_016934095.1 Candidatus Glassiibacteriota bacterium | reverse complement strand
GTCGAGGGGAAAGATAGTATCCTAGAGGAGCGATGCTGAAAACATACAAGCTGCCTGTCGGCCTTCTCGGCTCGAACTGCTACCTGGCCTGGGACCCGGACAACAGGCAGGCCGTGGTCATCGACCCGGGGGCCGAGCCCGAGAGGATTATCAGGGCTGCCGCCGAGCGGGACCTCGAGGTGCACTATATAATCAACACCCACGGCCACGGCGACCATATCGGGGGGAACCGGGAACTCAAGGTGGCTTACCCGGTTCCGCTGCTGGTCCACCAGGCCGATGCACCGATGCTGGAGGACGCCCGGCTGAACATGTCATCTTTCTTCGGGGAACCTGTGCTTAGTCCGCCGGCGGATGGGTTCCTGGTGCCGGGAGAAAAGGTCCGCTTCGGCCGGGTAGCGCTTACCGTGCTGCACACACCGGGGCATACGCCGGGCGGGGTCAGCCTCTACGGCGAAGGGGCGGTGTTCACCGGGGATGCCCTTTTTTGTGGCTCCATAGGCCGCTGCGACATGCCTTACAGCGATGAGCTGCTGCAGCTGGAGTCCATCCGCAAACAACTGCTCACCCTGCCGGATGAGACCCTGGTGCTGCCCGGCCACGGCCAAAGCACCACTATCGGCCAGGAGAAAAAGTGGAACCCGTTTTTCGTTTCAACCGGGACGGCTTAGCCGGGAACGCCGGGCTGGTCCGAAGCTTCTACCTCGAGCAGTTCCAGGACTACCTGGTGTTCGAGCGCAGCCTGGCGGACAACTCGGTTTCGGCTTACTGCTCGGACGTGGGTTCTTTCGTGCTGGAGATGTCCGCCGCAGGGATAACCGGGCCTGCGGCGGTGAGGCGGGAGCTGGTGGAAGAGTATTTCAACCGTCTGGCCGGGCTGCCGCTGGAGGCCAGCTCGCTGGCCCGCCGGACCAGCAGCCTGCGGACGTATTTCCGCTTCCTGCTGGGGGAAAAATTCATCCATTACGATCCTACCGAGACGATCGACCTGCCGCGGGCCACACGCAAGCTCCCGCACGTGCTCTCCCTGCAGCAGATCCTGGAGATGCTCGAGGCGGTCGACACGGGCAAGCTCGGCGGCCTGCGGGATGCCGCCCTGATCGAGCTGATGTACGCAACCGGGATGCGGGTCTCCGAAACAGTGGGGCTGCGCCTGGACGACCTGAGACTCAGCCGCCGGGAAGTGCTGGTAATCTTCGCCAAGGGGTCCAAGCAGAGAGTGGTGCCCCTGGGTGAAGCTGCGGTAGAGGCCCTGGAGCGGTACCTGGAAACGGAGCGCCCGCTGCTGGATAAGGGCGCGGCCGGCCGGGGAAAGGTTTTTCTGAACCTGCGGGGCGGAGCCCCGCTCTCCCGGGTAGGCATCTGGAAGATCCTGCGAAAGTACGCAGCACTGGCCGGTATCAGGGAAAACGTACACCCGCACATGTTGCGGCACTCTTTTGCGACTCACCTGGTGGAAAACGGGGCGAACCTGCGGGCGGTGCAGGAGATGCTAGGTCATGCCAGGATCGCCACCACCCAGATCTACTCGCATGTCAGCGGCGAAATGGTCCGTCAGGTGCACCGGGAGTTTCATCCCCGCGCCTGACTGGAGGTCCGGGGCCGGAGCAGGGCTAATCCGGCGGCTGGAGGGTCTCTCTGCGGTCGAGGACGTTTTTGATTTTTACCAGCAGCAGGTTCATGTCTATGGGCTTGATAATATAATCCTCGGCGCCTTTGCGCATGGCTTCTTTCATGCTGTCCAGGGAGGCGTAACCGGTGATCATGAACACGATGCCGTCCGGGTTGTTTTTTTTAGAAAATTCCAGCACCTCGATCCCGTCCCCGTCGCCCAGACGGATATCGGTGAGCACCAGGTCGAAACGCTCCTGCTGGATTTTCTCCAGGGCGGGCCGGCAATTCTCGGCGCAGTATACTTCGTAGTTTTCCTCTTCCATCAGGCGGGCGAAGGTTCTGCGCACCAGCGGGTCGTCTTCGACGATAAGTATCTTGGGTTTTTTCTGCATGGCGGTGCCTGGGATTCGCAGAGAGATCAATTGTCGTCCGAAGGTAAAGCGGCCCGAATCGAAACTCTGCTCAGGCTGGAGGCAAGGTGGTCAGGAAAATCCCGGATAACAAACCGATCCGCTGTGCTCTTGCCGGTGCGATTTCGATTGTTCCTGGCCGGCCTGTTGTAGAATGTCCCTCTAAGGAACAATCCTTGAGGTTGACTGGTATTTGAATTAACTGGCGAGCGCATTCCTCACGGCTTGCTGCAACGGTTTGCGAGCGGATATAAATAATCGACAAATACCCTGGCAATCGAAGCTTCTCCTCGAGCTTGCTCAACGGGGGGCTTCAATTAAGGCGTATTTGAAAAAGTGCCTGCTAAAACTTGAAATCTTTTTTCAGTTTATAGTCCCTGATTACGGTGTATAAGGTCAGTTTTTTCGTTTTCTGGAAATTCTCGTCGTAAGGGAAGAGCAGGATTACGGTGGTGTTATTGATCCGTTCCACCTTGCCTTCCAACGTTTGCTTTCTGGCGTTTTTCAGTAAGCATTCTTCCTCTGCCACTTCGTAGGCCAGGTCGAGGCCCTTGGCGTCCTGGATGTCGAGCCGAAAGGCAAGGTGGTCGGGCTTGTGTGTTTCATCGAGATAAGTAATCACGTAATCCAGCGTTACGAAATTGTCGTGGATAACGATTCCGAATCTGCCTTTTTGTTCATAGGGATTCTTTTTTGCCGTCGCCGTGGCCGCTATTAGACATAATACTGTGAAAAATCCGATCGCTTTGAAAAATCTCATAAAAAAATCTCCCGGCACTGCGGTGAGCGGTTATGGTAGTCTCAAGACATTCTCCTCGGAAAAAACATTGCTCTTTTCGATAAACCGGTGCTCAAGACAGAAATCAAGGCGGAATTTACTTACTTCTTAATGATAGAAGATCATCAATTCTCTGTCAAGTTTTTTTCTGGCAATAAATTAAATAAATGCACAACTCCCTTCGTCAAATAAGGTTGGAGGCTGTCGAGTTGCCGGCCGACCTGGCCGGGCAGCAGCGGAACTCCCCGGCGGCCCCGATCGATTGGCTGATCGAATCCGGGTCCGCGGTGCTGGTTGCCGGCGGAACAGCGCCGCACCGTTCAATGCTCCTGAGGCTGCTCGCCGGTTTCGAGTCTCCTGCCTCGGGACGGATAGAATACATCCTGGCAAACGGGGGCAAGTTCCGGGCCGCGGAATCCGGGAACCTCAGGACAGGTTTCCTGCCCCCGCCGGGAGAAGAGACCTTTGTGGGGGCCACTGTGGAACAGGAGCTGAGTTTCTGTTTGCCGGAGGGAATAATCGCAAGCGAGAGGCTCGCCCGGCTGGAGGCCGGTTTCGGAGTCGAGTTCCGCTCCAGGGCCGGGAGGTCGGTGTGGTCGCTGAGCGATGGCGAGCGCCGCCTGCTGTCGCTGGTCTCACAGGCCCTGGCAGAGCCGGGAGTGTGGTTCTGCGATGAGCCCCTGGCCATGCTCGACGGCAGGCACACCAAGGCGGTCTTAAGCTTTCTGGCCGGGGAGTCCCGGCGGGGGGTAACGGTAGTCGCCGCTGCTGCCGGGGCCGGCCGGCTGATCGGCTGGGCCGGTAGTGTTTTCATCTTGTCAAGCAATGGAGGAGTGCTTTTTTCGGGAGACTCCGACAGCATAACGGAAGGGCTGAGCGGGGAGGCGGGCTGCTGCCACCCGCTTATCCGGAAGCTTGCCGCGGCCGGGATCGACAGCGGTGCGGCGGACCGCAGGACTGAGGGCGGCCCGGCGACGCCGGGAGGTTGAACCGGACAGCGAGCCACTACAGGTTTTTCTTGACTGTAGTGAAGACAACAAGTATTTTATCTTGAATAATAAGGAGGCTATCAACCGGACAAAATATTTTTGATTTTTTAATATTTATCGCTTCAGGAAAGGGTGTTAAAATGCGTCGAATATTGATCACATTGATGATTCCGGTCATCTGGTTTTTAACAGTGGCTTCCACGCCGGTGGTGACCGGGGCCAAGGTCAGGATCAAGGCCAAGAAATTCAAGGAAGCGGCTGAGGTGCTGGAGGAGAACAAGGCCCAGTACCCTGACGATCCGGAGTTGTACTACTACCTGGCCCGGGCTTATGCGGGGATCGCCCAGTGGGCCAAGGCCGGGGAGAATTACAGCCTGGCCCTGCTGAAGAACCCGGACAAGGATTTAAAAAAGGATATCGAGAAGTATCGCAACTACCACTGGGCTTCTTTCGTCAAGGATGCCACCGCCCTGCTGCAGCAGAAACGTTACAGCGAAACTATCTCCAAGTACCGTCTGGCCAACTCGATCAATCCGGACAGGAAAGAGTCCCACGCCAACCTGGGAGTGGCCCTGCTGGAGCAGGCCCAGCTTTGCCAGTCTGCGGAACCGCCGCAGCCGGACAGCGCCAAGATCCTCTACCAGGAAGCTATCGAGAACCTCAAAGCGGCGATCGAGCTGGACCCGGAAGACCACTCGTTCGTCAAGAACCTGGGCCATGCTTACCTGATATCGGGAAATGAAGACGAAGCGATCAGGATCTACGAGGAATTCCTGGATGAGAGCCCGGACGATTTTGATGTCCAGCGCCGCCTGGTCTCGATTTACATGAACCGCTCCGACTTTGAAAACTCGGCCAGAATTTACAGCCAGTGGCTCAACGACGCCGGCCTGGAAATCGGTACGGATATCAGTATGGCCGATCTCTATAATGCAGGCATGTGTTATTACCAGCTCTATCTCAAGCTCGATAAAAGCGAGGATGAGGCCACCAAGCAGCAGGCCCACGATTACCTGGTTCAAGCCGCTGAATGCTTTTCCCGGGTTTACGAAGACACCCCCACCGACTGCGAGTCCGGGGTACAGCTTTATTATATATATATTACCCTCGATCGGTGGGACCAGGTGATCACTACTATCGAGACCATGATCGACAATAACTGCCCGCGGGACCATGCGACCCTGCAGAATCTGGGCGTGGCCTACATGAAGCAGGGTGATAAGACAAAGGCCATCGAAATCTGGAAAGAAGCCGAGGAGCTCAAGGCAAAGACCGAAGGCTCGAATTGAGCAGTCAGCGAAAAATCTCTCGCCTTTTAATCCGGTTCAGTGAGGCTGTGAAAAGGTGATATCCGGTAACTTCTAAAAACCTTTCATGGGGCCTCGCACCACTGAAAGGTTTTTTTTAGGGAAATCAATGCCATCCAAATCGACAGAAAAGCAGGTTTTGGACGCCGAGATGATGCGCCGCTCCATTCGCCGCATAGCCCACGAGGTGCTCGAACAGAACCAGGGCACCGACAGGCTGCTAGTGGTAGGCATCCAGACCCGTGGTGTCAACCTGGCCGAGCGCCTGGTCGGTTGTATCGAGGAGATCGACGGAGTCAAGGTGCCCACAGGCAAGCTCGACATCACACTTTACCGCGACGACCTCCGCCATACCCCGGTACAGCCGGTGGTGCGCAGCACCGACCTGCCTCCGGACATCACCGGCCTGGTGGTGGTGCTGGTCGATGATGTCCTGTTTACAGGACGGACCATCCGAGCCGCCTTG
>JAFGTO010000214.1 GCA_016934095.1 Candidatus Glassiibacteriota bacterium | reverse complement strand
GAAATACTTCACGAACCGCCGTATACGGAACCGTACGTACGGTGGTGTGAGAGGACGGGGGCCGTGAGGCCCCCTCCTACTCGATAAGCCCCTTTTGCGGGTAATCCCTCAGTCCCCGGTGGCTTTCACCGAGGCGGGGCTTTTCATGATCTGGTCGAGCCGGTAGCGGGCCAGGGTGTAGACCTGCTCCTCGCCGGGCTTGCGGGCGTAGAAGAAATTCTCCTTGAACTCGCGGCCGATCTCGAGCTGCACCTCCCGGCCGTCCGAAAGGCTGACCGCCAGGCGGTAAGACGGGCTGTCCAGGCCCAGCTCCTGGTCGGTCAGGGTGGTGTCCTGGAAGCCATCCGCCCGCAGGGTGCCCAGGCTGCGCAGCATCTGGTCCACAGTGTCCGGGTCTGCAGGGGCCTGTTCCGGCTCGAGCATCGACCAGGAGCCGGCAGTGTCCGGCTCCAGCACCAGGGGCCGGCCGCCGGAATCCAGGGCGAGCCTGGTTACCTGGTCTGCGGTGAAGCTGCAGAGGTTGTGCTGACGCCACTGCTCGCAGTCCGTGCCGGTGATCGAGGCGAAAAAGCCCTTCACCCTGAAGACATTGTCGCTGCCGGCATGGCGCATGAAAGTATACAGGTCGTCGGGGTTGATCTGGCCCCTGCCTGCCATCATGCCCCGCTGCTGGAAGCCCCCCAGCCTGCCGACAACCAGCTCGGCCAGCATCTTGTCGGCCTCCCCGACAAATTTTACCAGGGTGCCGCTGGTCTCATCCACCCGGTACTCCTCCTGCTTCTCCGGGTTGTGGCTGACCAGCCTGGCGTTTGCGATCCCGGAGAGGTCATTGACTGCGGCCAGGATTGTCTCGGAGTCGGCCGGCTTGATCCCGAAAGGAGTCTTGACCGACCAGCCGGTCGCCCCGTTGAGCAGGACCACCTGCTGCTCGCCGCGCGTGATCTCCACGCGCTCGATTTTCTCCGGGTCCAGGTTCACCGCGAAAGAGATGTCCGCATCCGGCCGGCTGCGGTCGGTGCCGGTGTAACGGACTACCAGTACCACCGCCACCAGGATTACCAGTACGATCAAGGGTTTAATAAGCCTGTTCATCGCCAGAAGTATTCCGTTTTAAGTTTACAGGATCGGCCGCCCACGGCCCGGGCCGCGGGCGGCGGAACAAATCTAATGCTAGATGGCCCTGGCCCGGATCGCCTTGTCGCGCTTCTTGAGGTAGAAGCGCATCATCCCGAAAAGGACTACCAGCACCGGCACGCCCAGGATGTTGAGCAGACGCAGGAACTTTTTCATCTCCGCGCTGATCTCCATGAGGGGACGGTCCGTGTTGGGCCTGGTGCGTATCGAGATCAGGTCGTCCCCGATGGTCATGAAATCGACCACGTTGAGGATGAACTCCAGGTTCCCGGGATAAAGCAGCTCGTTGGTCAGCAGGCTCGAGCACGGGATCACCAGGATGCTTGTCGGTGTCCCGCACTTTTCCAGGAACTCGCCCTCCCCGGCGGAAGCCGGCCGGGGCTTGTCCTTGAAGTAGCTCTGAAACGTGCCGGTCCCCAGTCCCACCAGGATCACCGGCCTGGCGTTCGGGCTGGGCTGGTAGACAGGCGGAGCGTAAGAGTCGGTCTCATCCGTGGATAGGGCCAGGGTGGTGTAAACCACGGCGCTGTCATCCGCGGCCGTGAACTCGAGAGACCCCGCATAAGGCAGGGTGAAACCCGACAGCCGGGCGACCACCGGGTGCTCGCCCAACTGCTGCTTGCCGACCCTGGGAAAGAGGGGGAACGGCTGCTGCTGGATAAAGAACCCCCGGCGGATGGTGCGCGGCGAATGCGATTTCTTGTCAGCGATAAGGTTGCCGTTCAGCCGGAAACCATAGGAGGAGAGCATGGCCTCCAGACCGTGCTCGACCAGGCTGGGCATGCCCCGCTGGTCCAGCAGGACTTTATCCACCATCAGCAGGAGCCTTCCTCCGCGCATGATGAACTGGTCCAGGGCGTACTGCTCTTCCTGGCTGGTCGAGTCCGGCCCGGCAAGGATCAGGGTCTCGATGTCCCCGGGGACCTTCTTGCCCCCGGAGAGGTTAACCGGCACGATCTCGTGGAGCTTGCTCACTTCCTCGGCGAACTGGGAATAGTCTCCCTCCAGGTCGTGGCGGCTGCCGGTGGAGACAAAACCCACGCGCCTGGGTTCGTGGGTCACCCGGTAGATGCGGCTGGTCAGCTCGTACTCGAGGTCGTTGGTGTTCTGCACCACGGGGATGACCTCGGTCTGTTCTCCGTGGCTGACTGTCATGGCCAGGTACCCGTTGATCTGCTGGCGCTCGTCCTTCTCCACCACGGTCATCTGTACGGGCCTCACCCCGCGGCCGGCCAGGCTCTTGGCCAGGGCCTCATCCTCGGCCGGGTCGAGACGCTCGTAGGTGACATTGCCGCCGGAAGAAATGCGGTACTCGCTCAGCAGGTCATCCACCTCGCCGGGCAGGTGGTTGAGCTGCACGGGCAGTTTCTTGCTGAAATAGGCCCTGACCGAGACCACGTCATCCAGCTCGGAGAGCATCCGCCGGGTGGTCCGGCTGACAGTGTAGACCTGGTTTTCGGTCAGGTCGACCCGGCGGAAGAAGCGGTCGGCCAGCAGGTTTACCACACCCACGATGGCCAGAACGATGATCACCAGCAGGACGATGGAGATTTTTTCTTGCGAATGTTTGGCGGTCATGATCCTACCCTTGTTGCTTGGCTGTATCCGGGACAAACCTTAAACCCAGGACCGGTTTTCCACGGTAATAAAGTTGAGATAGAGAAATACTCCGATTACCGACAGGTAGTAGACTATGTCGCGGGTGTCGATGACCCCGCGGCCGATGCTCTCGAAATGGGTGCCCAGGCCCAGGTAGTCGAAGAAGGGCACCAGGACCTCGGGCATGAACAGCAGGAAGAAAGACTCTCCCACGATCAGCATGGCCGCGCAGATAGCGATACCCAGGATAAAGGCCACGATCTGGTTCTCGCTCAGGGCGCTGGCGAAAAGCCCGATCGCCAGGAACGAGGCCCCCATCAGCAGGCTGCCCAGGTAGCCGCAGACCACCGTGCCCCAGTCCGGGTCGCCCAGGGCGCCCACCAGCAGCGGCACGTTGAAAGTGAGCGCCAGCATTACCGCCAGCAGGGCGAAACTGGCCAGGAACTTGCCCAGGACCACTTCCTTCTCCCTGACCGGCAGGGTCATCAGCACCTCGAGGGTGCCCATCTTGCGCTCCTCGGCCCAGAGGCGCATGGTTACCGCAGGCACCATGAAGAGGAACAGGTAGGGCATAGGCCCGAAAAACGAGCGCAGCTCGGCCTGTCCCTGCACGAAAAAGAACCAGACATAGAAGAAATCCGCCAGCAGCAGGAAGACGGTGATAAAGATATAGGCCATCGGCGAGTTGAAATACTCCTTGAACTCTTTTCCGGCTATGGCAAGCGTGTTTTTCATCGTTCCACTTGACTCGTTCAACGGGTTAACGGTTTATTAGATTAGATTGGTCGCGCTCAGGAAGTGGTGATCCGTGCGAACACCTCCTCCAGGCTTATCCGCTCGCTGTGCAGCTCGCGCAGGCTCCAGTCTTTCTCCACGGCCAGGCGGAAAAGCTGCTCGCGGATGTCCCCGGAAGCGCTTTGCACCTCCAAGGTCAGCCATCCGCCTTCTTCCCCGGTCTCTTTCCTGGTGAAGCTCTCGACAAAGGGCGCCCCG
>JAFGTO010000213.1 GCA_016934095.1 Candidatus Glassiibacteriota bacterium | reverse complement strand
TTTGCCCTCCTCCCGCCGGTCGGTCTATCCGAATACCACTGCCAAAGCAAAAAGGCTGCCAGCCCGCGCCCGCCGGTGAAGTAATAAATTTCAACACGGGGCCTTGAAGTGTTTTACAACGCCCCCGACGCTCAATCCAGGCTCCCGGGCAATCCCTGGATGAAGTCGCGGATCTGGTCGCGGACACGGCGGTAGTGCTCCAGCGCCTCTTCCTCGCCAGCCGCGTGCTGCGCCAGTGCCGGGGGGTCTTCAAAGCCCGCATGGACCACCCTGGTCCGGCCCGGGAAAAGCGGGCAGTGCTCGTGGGCGTGGCCGCAGACAGTTACTACGTAATCGAAATCGATCGATTCGAGTTCATCCACCAGCTTGGAGCGCTGGGCGCTGATGTCCACCCCGGCCTCGGCCATCGTTTTGACCGCGCGGGGGTCCAGGCCCCGCGCCTCGAGGCCCGCCGAGTACGGCTCGACAAGGTCTCCCTTGAGCTCCCTGGCCCAGCCCTCGGCCATCTGGCTGCGGCACGAGTTCCCGGTGCAGAGGAACAGCACCTTTATTTTTCTTTGTTCCGGCATTACTCCTCCTTCCGCAACTAGCCGGCAAATCCTGAAGCGGCTCCGAACCAGGCCTTTATCCCCTGGAACCTCAACTCGCTTTTTCCCTAAAAAACTTTTCCCTGAATTTCAAGGCCACGTTTACCAGGCCGATCAACACAGGCACCTCAACCAGCGGGCCAATCACCGCAGCAAATGCCGCCCCGGAGTCTATCCCGAACACCGCCACCGCCACTGCTATCGCCAGCTCGAAATTGTTGCTTGCCGCGGTGAAACTGAGTGTCGCGGTTTTGCCGTAGTCCGCCCCCACCTTGCGACCCATCCAGAAACTGATCAGGAACATCAACACAAAATAAATCAGCAGCGGAACGGCTATGCGGACGACATCCAGCGGGATCGCCACGATCAGCCCGCCCTTGAGACTGAACATTACGACGATGGTAAAGAGCAGTGCGATCAGTGTAATCGGGCTGATCCGCGGGATGAACTCACTTTCATACCACGAGCGTCCTTTGGCCTTCACAAGCACCAAGCGGGTGAGCATTCCGGCTATAAAAGGAATCCCCAAGTAGATAAACACGCTCTCGGCAATCTGGCCGATGGTGATGTCGACCACGCTGCCCGCCAGCCCGAAATAAGGTGGAAGCACGGTGATAAAGAACCAGGCGTAGACGCTGTAGAATAGCACCTGGAACACGCTGTTGAATGCCACCAGCCCGGCGCAGTACTCGGTGTCACCGCGGGCCAGCTCGTTCCAGACAATCACCATCGCGATACAGCGGGCCAGCCCGATCATGATCAGCCCGATCATGTATTCAGGGTAACCGCGCAGGAATACAATCGCCAGCAGGAACATCAGCACTGGCCCGATCACCCAGTTCTGCACCAGCGAGAGTCCCAACACGCGGGTGTTGCGGAAAACGTCGCCCAACTCCTCGTAACGCACTTTCGCCAGAGGCGGGTACATCATCAAGATCAGGCCGACCGCTATCGGGATATTGGTCGTCCCGACCTGAAATCTATTTAAAAAACCTTCCACCCCGGGTAGGAAATATCCCAGGCCCACCCCTGCAAGCATGGCGAGGAAAATCCAGACCGTGAGAAAACGGTCCAGGAAAGATAATTTATTTACCGTAATCTCGACTTTTGATCTCATTTAAACCTGCCTTCTATCAAGCGGCGGTATAAATCAGGTACAGCCCGCCGAGGATTACGAGTACTCCGCATATTTTTTTCAGTATTACGGCACCCTGTGATTTTTCATTCCAGTTAAGATATTGCTGTACGACACTGGTGAAAGTTCCGGCGGCAACGATTACCGAACAATGACCCAACCCGTATGCAAGAAGCAAAGTCGCTCCGTAGAGCAGATTATTCGAGGCTAACTTGAACGTAACTCCCATCATGGGAGCCATGTAAGCGAAAGTACAGGGACCCAGCGCGATCCCGAACACAAGTCCCAGTACCAGGGCTGCGGCAAGTCCTTTTTTCTTGAAACCGATATTCCCTGGACCGGACAGCGGCAGGGGCAGTATCTCGAGCAAGTGGAGTCCGATTGCAAAAAAAATGACCGCCACCAGATAATTGGCGGTGGAGCCAAGATCGCCCATCATTCTGCCAGCCGCCGCGGTGGCGGCCCCAATAGCGGCTATCGTAACCAGTATCCCGGCCGCAAATAACAGCGAGATGAGAAAAGCTCTGAATGTTTTAACCCGGCCCTGGTCATCGATAAATCCCACGATCAGGGGGATGCTGGTCAGGTGGCAGGGACTGAGCACGATGCTCAGCACTCCCCAGAGGAAGGATGCCGACAAGGCTATCCAGGCCGCTCCCTGGACCGCATGGGTCAGCCGGGTAAAAAGTGTTTCCATGACCTTGCTGCCGCTCTCCGGATGAGATGTCTGAAGCCTGTTTCTATTAAACAGGCCATAGATACTCCCATAAGGCGCCGCTGTTTTCTACTGCAGGCTTATCCCGAGCTCTTTCCACTTGTCCAGGATGTCCTTTTTCGAGAAAAATCCCTCGTGCCGGAAGAGCTCGCTGCCGCCGGCATCGTAGAATATCTGGGTCGGGATTACCCGGATACCGTAATGCCTGCCTGCGCCCGGGTTCTTCCAGACATCGATGAATGTCACTTCCAGCCTGCCTTTGAACTCCCGGCGCAGCTCTTCCAGGACAGGCTCCATCATCTTGCAGGGGATGCACTTATCCGCGCCGAGATCGATCAGCTGCGGAAGTCCCTGCTGCCCGGGCAGTTTTTCCCGGGCGGCTTTCAGGGTCTCATCACGGTCCAGGCTCACCGGGGCATACCTGCTCTGCTTCAGGGCCATAATACCCCCGAGGGCGAGCACCAGGGCTGCGACAGCGACAATTTTCCAGGTCTTGTTCATACTATTGTAACCCTCTTGCTGAAATGAGCCGGCAGACCCGGCGTAGAATACCTTTTCAGGATCTGGTCCCTATC
>JAFGTO010000212.1 GCA_016934095.1 Candidatus Glassiibacteriota bacterium | reverse complement strand
GGACAAATCAGGGTGTCGGGCACATCCGTGCCCGGATCTCCGGCCACTTAAATACGCGGCCTCCGGTTCGTGAATAATCCGGGATAGTAGGGCCGCCCTGTGCCCTGCCGGATACGAAGCTTAAATTGTATGCAGAACGGCCCGGTTCTATTAGATTATAAAGAGTAAGGCCATCCCATCCCCCCGACTCCGAAGCGCTGAGGCCTGACCCGTGGAGCCAAATTCTTGGAATTTGGCCGGGACTGTGTTAGTATGAAAAAATGAGAGGTTTGCCTTCAGCGGGAGTGTAGTGCACGTGTTTTTCGCAAGAGGAACCGAGGGCCCAGGCATCTACTTCAAGCGGGGGACCTGCACCATAGCCCACGAGAAGAATTTTACCGATAGATCGGACGAGGAGCTGGTCCGGCTCTTCATGGAGGGCCAGGAACGGGCTTTCAGCGAGCTGATGGAGCGATACAGCCGGCGGATAGTAAACTACGTCTACCGCATCATCGGCGACCGCGACCGGGCCGAAGACCTGCTCCAGGACACTTTTGTCCGCGTCTACCGCAATATCGACCGTTTCGACCAGAAGCGGAAGTTTTCCACCTGGCTTTATACTATCGCCACCAACCTGGCCAAGAACGAGTTGCGCAATGCCGGCCGCAGCCCGCTGATGTATTTTCAGAACCTGTTCTACCGCAAGGAGGACCAGAAGATGTTCGAGGCGGTGGACCAGGCGGATAAACCGGATGACGAGCTTTACAGGCGGCAGTTGAAAGACCTGGTGGCCAAAGCGGTCGAAAAGCTCCCCGACCGCCACCGGCTGGTCTTTGCCCTGCGTGAGACCGAGGGCAAAAGCTATGAGGAGATCGCCGAGATCCTGGACTGCAACATCGGCACGGTGAAAAGCCGGCTTAACCGCGCGCGCGCCCGGTTCGCCCAGATCATCGAGCCTTATCTGCGATAGTCCGGCCACAGGGGGAGCAGGCACATGGGGTGAATCCCACAACCTTAGGAACTATCTTGATGAATAATAACCTCTCGGAAAACATTAACAAGACGGCAGTCCTGCTGGAGTGGGTCAAGTCCATCGCCCTGGCGTTCGCCCTGGTTTTCCTGCTGCTGCGGCCGTTCGTGGTGCAGGCTTACCACGTACCTACCGGGTCGATGGAGACCACCCTGCGGATCGGAGACTACCTGCTGGTCAATAAGCTGGTTTTCGGCGGCACCTCGCCGCGCGACCTGCCTTTTACCGAACTGGAGCTGCCGGGTTTCCACATGCCGGGGTTATATCACCCGGACAGGGGAGATATCGTGGTATTCGAGGACCCCTTCGACCGCTCGGAGGACTATGTCAAGCGCTGCGTGGCTGTTCCCGGGGACACGGTGGAAATGCGGGACAAGGTGCTCTACATTAATCAAGTCCCACAGACCGAGCCGTATGTCAGGCATGAAGATCCGCAGCTCAGGCGCAACGGGAACCGTTCGTATGGTGTGGGCACGTTCGCCTGGCAGTCCGACTACCTGGCCCGGGATGGTAGCGGCGGGCCGGGGGGCGGCTACCTGCCCACCCGTGATAATTTCGGACCGCTGGTGGTGCCCGGGGGGAAGTATTTTTGCCTGGGCGACAACCGGGATGTCAGTTTCGACAGCCGTTTCTGGGGTTTCGTGGACCGGGAGGCGATCAAAGGCAAGCCGATGATAATCACTTTCAGTTGGGACAAGGACCGCCGGCTGCCTCGTCTCGAACGGGTCGGCCGGGTGATTCAATAGCTATCCACGGGAGAGTAACATGGCTTTTCCGCTAAACAGGCTGCGCCGGCTGAGAGAAAATGCAGGCATCCGCTCACTGGTGCGCGAGACCCTGGTCTCGCCGCAGGACTTTATCTACCCGCTGTTCGTGGTCCGGGGCAGGCGTGTGAGGCGGGAGATCGCCTCGATGCCGGGGAATTTCCACCTTTCGATGGACGAGCTGGTCAGGGAGGCGGAAGCCTCCTACGCCCAGGGCATACCGGCGGTCCTGCTGTTCGGCCTGCCCGGGAAGAAGGATGCCGAGGGCAGCGAGTCGTTCAAGCGCCGGGGTATTGTCCAGCAGGCGGTCAGGGCCCTGAAAAAAGAGCTCCCGGACCTTTACGTGATAACCGATGTCTGTCTCTGCGAGTACACGGACCACGGCCACTGCGGCGTGATAAAGGATGGCAGGGTGGACAACGACCTGACCCTCCGGCTGCTGGCCCGCCAGGCCCTGAGCCACGCCGAGGCCGGGGTTGACATGGTGGCTCCCTCGGACATGATGGACGGCAGGGTGGCTGCGCTGCGCAGTGCGTTGGATGATGGAGGCTACACCCGGACCGCCCTGATGAGCTATGCCGCCAAGTACAGCAGCGCATTCTACGGCCCGTTCCGTGAAGCCGCCGACAGCGCACCCGCTTTCGGCGACCGGCGCACCTACCAGATGGACCCGGCAAATGCGCGGGAGGCCCTGCGCGAGGTGGCCCTGGATGTGGAGGAGGGGGCGGATGTTGTGATGGTCAAGCCGGCGCTGGCCTACCTGGACTTGGTCCGCAGGGTGCGCGAGCGTTTCGATGTGCCGGTGGCTGCCTACAATGTCAGCGGCGAGTTCTCGATGGTCAAGGCCGCGGAGCGCCTGGGCTGGGTCGACGGCAAGCGGGCGATGATGGAGGTCCTTACCTCGATCAAGCGCGCCGGGGCCGATATCATTATCACTTACCACGCCCGCGAGGCGGCCGAATGCCTGAAGGAGGGCGGCCTTTGAGTGTGAGCGACCCGCTCGACAACCGGATCCTGGCCGCTGTCCAGTCCGATTTCCCGGTCTGCCGGCGCCCTTTCCGCGAGCTCGCCCGGAAGCTGGAGGTCGGGGAGGATCTCCTGCTGGCAAGGGTCCGCAGCCTGAGAGAGCAGGGGGTTATCCGGCGTTTCGGTGCTGTATTCGATTCGCGCCGGCTGGGCTACGTCAGTACCCTGGTTGCGCTCGAAGTGCCGAATGAGGAGGATCTGCCCGGGGTGGCCGCGGCTGTCAACCGCTATCCCGAGGCCACCCACAACTACCAGCGCGAGGACCGGTTCAACCTCTGGTTCACCCTGATCGCCCGCTCCAGGGAGCGGATCGGGGAGATTATCTCCCGGGTGGCCTCGCTCGAAACCGTTGCCGGAGTCATGGACCTGCCGGCCGAGGAGCTTTACAAGATCCGGGCGAGTTTCACGCCGCTGGATGATGAGACAGGGGAGGCTTAAGTTGAGCGTCAGCGGCGCAGCCTCGCTCAGCGAGACCGACAGGGCCCTGATCCGTATCCTGCAGGAGGACCTGCCGCTGGCTGCGGAGCCTTATGCCGAGATCGCCGGCAGGCTGGGTCTGACTGAAGAAGAGGTGCTCGAGCGGGTCAGGCGCTGGTGCGACCAGGGCGTGATCCGTCGCTTCGGGGCCTCGGTCCGGCACCGCCGGGTGGGCTACAAGGCCAACTGCATGGTGGTCTGGCGGGTGGATGACCCCCTGGAGCAGCGCCGGGTGGGCCAACTTTTCGCCGGCTTCGAGCGGGTGACCCACTGCTACCGCCGTCCCGTCCGCAAAGACTGGCCCTACAACCTCTACACCATGATCCACGGCGCCGACCGGGAGGATCTGGACCGGCTGGTCGCAGGGATGTCGGAGGCCTCGGGTATCGGGGATTACCGGCTGGTTTTCAGTGTCAGGGAGTGGAAAAAGACCTCGATGAAATACTTCAGCGAAGGGACCTCGAACGATGGATAAGCTGTCCCGTGAGCTTTTCGCCAGGGCCTGTAAAGTCATACCCGCAGGGGTGAATTCCCCGGTCCGTGC
The DNA here is from genome assembly GCA_016934095.1 of Candidatus Glassiibacteriota bacterium. Lineage (GTDB taxonomy): Bacteria > Gemmatimonadota > Glassbacteria > GWA2-58-10 > GWA2-58-10 > JAFGTO01. The sequence goes on along the minus strand of JAFGTO010000212.1, from coordinate 4,619 downwards.
TTTCCGCTCGGTCGGCGAGAACGGGCCTTTTTTTGTCGGGCGGGGTGAGGGCGCTTACCTTTACGATATCGATGGCAACCGGTATCTCGACTATGTCTGTTCCTGGGGGCCGCTGATCCTGGGCCACAACCCGCCGGGCCTGCGCCAGGCCCTGGAGGAGGCGCTAGGGCGGGGTACCAGCTACGGGGCGGCCACCGGGCAGGAAGTGGAGCTGGCCGAGCTGCTGGTCAAGACCGTGCCCTCGCTGGAGATGGTGCGCCTGGTCAGCAGCGGCACCGAGGCCGCCATGAGCGCGGTCCGCCTGGCCCGGGGCTTCACCGGCCGGAGCAGGATTATCAAGTTCGAGGGCTGCTACCACGGCCACGGGGACAGTTTCCTGGTCAAAGCCGGCTCGGGCGGCGCTACTTTCGGGGTGCCGGACAGCGCCGGGGTGCCGGCCGAGCTCTCCGGGCTGACTCTGGCTGTGCCGTATAACGACACGGCCGCCCTGGAACAGGCCTTCGCTGACTGGGGAGAGTCCGTGGCCGCGGTGATTGTCGAGCCGGTGGCCGCCAACATGGGAGTGGTTCCCCCTGCGCCCGGCTTCCTGCAGGAAGTCAGGGAAATTTGCAGCAATTACGGGGCCCTGCTCATTTTCGACGAGGTGATCACCGGTTTCCGGCTTGCGCCAGGCGGCGCCCAGGAGTATTTTGGGATCACGCCCGACCTGACCTGCCTGGGCAAGATCATCGGCGGCGGCCTGCCGGTGGGCGCTTTCGGAGGACGGGCGGAGATAATGAAGCAACTCTCCCCGCTAGGCCCGGTCTACCAGGCTGGGACCCTCTCGGGCAACCCGCTCTCCGTGGCGGCCGGCCTTTTTACCCTGAAGTCCCTGGTGGAAGACCCGCCTTACCGGGAGCTGGAGCGTAAAGCCCAAAGACTGGAGCAGGGTTTCAGGGAGAATATTGCAAACCTGGGTCTCAAAGCTTCGCTCAACCGGGTGGGCAGCCTGCTGACCCTGTTTTTTACCGGGGGCCCGGTAACGGATTTCGCCTCGGCCAGGCAGTCCGATACCGCAGCTTTCGGAAAGTACTTCCACGGGATGCTTCAGCGCGGAGTGTTCGTGGCGCCCAGCCAGTTCGAGGCCTGTTTTGTCTCTACCGCCCTGACCGATGAGATGATCGGTCTGACAGTAGAGGCCAACCGGCAGTCGCTCGAGTCCTGCCTGAAATGAACGGAGCATGCATAGTGCTTAGATCCGCTTTTTCCGGAAGCCGGGTATCAGGGTTGCTGGCCTGCTGCCTGGCGGCTGTGCTGCTGTCCGGCCCGGCCTGCCGCAAGGCCACGCGGGTTACCCCGGGGCTCCGGATGGATGCCGCCGGCGCACCCCTGGTTAGGGTGCGGCTGGTCAACGGTGCCTCCAGGGTCAGCCTGGGAGCAGACCAGGGCGCGTTGCTCAGCGATGCTGCCGGCGGAAACAAGATAGCCCTGATTCCACCGGGCCAGCGCTGGGACGTGGTGCTTTTCGGGCCGGAAAGCCAGCTGCGGGCTGCCATGCCGGATGGCAGGGTGAGCGGCCACCATCCGGAGGGCATCCGGGTCGAGGCTGCGGGCGGCTCGAAGACGATCGAGATTAACGGCCGGCAGTACCGGGGAGCGGCTACGGTGTTCGCGGTGGGTGCCGGGGGTGGAGGCCTGATGGCGGTCAATACCCTGCCGCTGGAAGAGTACCTGGTCTCCGTAGTGCCGGCCGAGATGGGACAACTGGACATGTCCCGCCTGGAGGCCATGAAAGCCCAGGCTGTCGCCTCACGCAGCTTCGCCATGTCGCGCATCATCCGCAACCGCCAGTTCGCTTTCGACCTGACCGCCGATACCGGCGACCAGGTCTACAAGGGCACGGCCAGCGAGACCCCCGTGGCGGAGCGCGCCGTGATGGAAACGTTCGGCGAGTGCCTGACCATGCGCGGCGAGGCGGTGGCCGCTTTCTACCATAGCTGCTGCGGGGGAAGGACCGCCGATCCCGGGGAAGTCTGGGGTGAGAGGTTCGCCGAAGAGGCACCTTATCTGGAGTCTGTCAAGGATGATGATTACGACCGGCAGTCGAAGTGGAGCTCCTGGACTGTCAAGTGGACCAGGCGCGAGCTGCTGGACCAGCTCAAGAAATCACTGCCGGGACAGCTCGGAATCTCCAGTGCCGATATCGGGGAGCCCACGGACATCGAGGTTGTCGGCAAAGGCCCCTCTGGAAGGAACACCCTGCTCAAAGTGGCCACCGACAAGCGGATTTTCCAGGTCAGGGGAGACCAGATCCGCCGGGTCTTGAGCCAGCCAGACGGCAGGCTGCTGCCGAGTACCTGGTTCGAGCTGAAGATGAAGAGGGAAGGCTCGGAGCCGGTGATCGTGGCAGAGGGCCGGGGGAACGGCCACGGACTTGGACTCTGCCAGTGGGGGGCTACAGCCCGGGCGGCCAACGGACAATCCTACGGCAATATCCTCAAGCACTACTACAAAGGTGTCAGGCTGGCCAGGCTGTACTGAGCCTGGGACCGGAGTCCTACCTGAGAACTACAGTCTTGCTAACTGTCGCTAAGTTGTGGAAATCATCGTAGACCCGGACCGAGACCGTGTGTTCGCCGGCTGCCGCACCCGGGAAAGAAACCCGGAAGCTCTCGCGCTGGTGGTCCGCGATGCTGTCCACCGGCAGCACGGGTTTCCAGTCGCCGACATCCAGCGAGACCTCGGCGCTCTTGATGATCTCGAGCGCATCGCGGGCCTCGAAGGAGGCCTGGATCGCTCCACCGCCGGCATCGACTAGACTGAAGTTTTCCACCAGCGGGGGGGTGTTGTCGATGACGAAGGGATTGCTCACCCTGGAGCTCGCCAGGGCCCGTCCACCCGGGTTGTCCAGTGAGTCGTAAGCCGTGATCCGCAGCAGGTAGCGGCCGTCCGCCAGGGACCTGGTGTCCCAGGTGGCCGAGTTGTCCTTAGAACCCCGTGCCAGGGGCCTCCAGACCGCTTCGCTCACCCCGCGGAAATCCACGTTGAACAGCAGCTCATCCTCGTTGGCGTCATTGGCGTTCCACCCGGCCATGCGGATTCCGCTGCGGTACTCTTTCTTGCCCTGGAACGGGTTGCCGGGACCGGAGGATTTATTGCCCTTGATAAGCTCTTCCAGGTTCTCCGGGATGTCCTGCATTTCCTGGTCATCGCCTGGTGGGCTGGGCGGAGCCTTGATGAACAGGCCCGGGGGCAGGATGCGGATCCTGCTGATCCGCGGGGCCTGGTTACGGCGCAGGTAGGAGACGGCGACCTCTTTGAGCCGGGGTGTGGTCTTCGGGTGGCTGCTGCTCAATACCGCCTGCCACTGGAAATACTGCCTTGGCGGCGAAGTGATTTCCTCGCCGGCCCGGCCGCGGTACTGGCCGGACCAGGGGCTCCAGGTGGTGTCCGGCCGGGAAGTGTTGCCGGAGCGGGTCCGGAAGTAAAGATCCGTACCCGCGGGCAGGTCCGCTTGCCAGTTGATCCTTCCCCACTGCGAGGGCAGGCCTGCATTGTGCACTTCGCTGGTATATTTCCCGCCGGAAGCAAAATCATCCGTAACCTCGTAGATCTTTCCCAGGTTGCTGGTGCACAGGATAAGCCGGCCGCGGGTTTGATCGCGCAGGAAACCGGTTACCTGGCTTTCCTCGAAGGAGGAGAGCAGGGTCGTCTCTCCCAGGCGGTCGACAGCGTAGAGCCTGGTCTCATCGTTGCTGCTGACAAACACCGCGCGGCCGTCCCCATACAGGCCGAGAGCCATTACCGCTTCGCCTTTTCCATTCCAGAGGCGCCAGGCGTAGCGGTCGCGGTCGAAATAATAGATCTCACTGTTGGCCAGGACCCTCCGGGTCGGCTTGGGCATTTTAATTACCAGCCTTCCGACCGCCTGCCCCGCCTCGTCGCTCCCATCCTGCGACTCCTCGGGCTGAGGGCCGGCCTGGATAGTCGGCATTATTGCCTGCGGCTGCTCGGGCGATTGCAGGTCGAACGCCGCCACGAAGACATTGTTTTCCCGGTCCACCACGATCGAGCGAACGTCCTTGAGCGGGCTGTCGTACAGAATCGACACCGTGCCGTCAGGGGCGATCTCATAGATCAGGGCTTCGCCGCTGCTGCCGGCCAGCAGGTTGCCTTGCCTGTCGAAAGCCAGCGAGATGATATGGTCTTCCTCAGAGTCGAGGACCAGTGTCGCCTTGCGGTCGGCTCCCACCCGGTAAATACGGCCCTTGGAACCCACTCCGGCGTAAAGGGCTCCCCTGGAATCGAAGGCGAGGGACCAGATATATTTTTCCCCTGGATCGAAAAAGACTTCCGCCTTCCCGCTGCCGCCGGGTATACGGTAAACCGCCCCCTCGGGAGAAGTCGCCACGAAAAGGTCCCCGGCCGGATCGAACGCCATGGCCATCACCTCCGGCTTGTCGGAATCGAAGACCGTAACCGTGTCCCCGCCGGCCCCGATCCCGAGCACCCTGCCCTCATGCCCGGTGGCTGCATAGAGACGGCCGCGCCGGTCCTGGGCCAGGCACCAGACAAAAGGCTGCCCGGTGTCGAGCAGCTTGTTGACACCCGGAGCCAGGCTCAGGTCCTCATCCGCAGTC
>JAFGTO010000211.1 GCA_016934095.1 Candidatus Glassiibacteriota bacterium | reverse complement strand
GGTCGTAAGGTGCCCGGAAGCCCGAGATCCGGGCAGCGTCCAGCATAATCCGGCCCGGCTCCCGTGCCACCCTGACACCCAGGTTTTCCAGCACCTTTGCCATGGTCCTGACATCCATCAGGTCTGGCACGTTTTCCAGCACCAGCGGCCGGTCTGTAAGCAGTGAGGCCGCCATCAGGGGCAGGCAGGCGTTCTTGGCCCCACTCGCCTGCACCTCTCCGGCCAGGGGCCCGCTCTTTTCAATGATAAATTTATCCATGCTTTAAGTCTTTCTTCCGGGCCAGGTACGCAGCTAATTGCGCAGCGCTGCGACAAAACGCAGCTTGCCGGCCAGGTCCCGGTGGAAACGATGGTCGTGGAAAAAGTCCATGTTCCTCTGAAAAAGCTCTTCCACCGGTTCCTGCTGGTCCTCTCCGATTTCCAGCGCCAGCAGGGCTCCCTGCAGCATGACCGGGTGTACGGTCTCCACTATCCTGGCGATTACCCCGGTCCCCGCCGGCGGGCCGCCGTCGAGCGCCTCGACAGGCTCGTAGTCCCGTACCTCTCTCGGCAGCCTGGAGAGCACCTCCGGAGCCAGATAAGGCGGGTTGGCCGCCACGACATCGAAGAACGGCCTGGCGGCAAGCGGCTCGCAGAGGTCTCCCAGATATATGCTGACCGGGCTTTTTAACGCTTTCCGGTGGTGTCGGTAATTCTTCACGGCCCAGCGCAGAGCCTCGTGCGATTTGTCGGTCAGCAGGCACCAGAGCCCTTCCAGCTCTGCAGCCAGGCTGAGTCCAACCGCGCCGCTGCCCGTACAGAGGTCAAGCACCCTGAGCGGAGCCCGCGCACCTGGACTTTTTTCCCCGGGTGTCCTCCCGATCAGTCCGATCAGCAGCTCGACCAGTTGTTCGGTCTCAGGCCGGGGCACTAATACGTCAGGCCCCACTGCTATCTCGAGACCGCGGAACCCCCATGAGCCGAGTATATACTGCAAAGGCTCGTGAGCGCCCCTCCGGCGAACCAGCTCCCGGTAAGCGGCCAGCTCTTTTTCGACCAGCGGACGGTCGTAGTTGAGGTACAGCCCCAGCCGGTCAATTTCCAGGACCTTGGCCAGCAGGCTCTCTGCGCTGAGGCGGGGCGCATTCACCCCGTGCTCCTTGAAATAGGCCTCGGCCCGCCGGAGAACCTCCAGTAAGTTAAGCTTCCTGTCTGGCTGCCCTTTCACCCTGCATTTCTCTCCATGACGGCTGCGGCCCGACACTACCCCTGCCCGGCCCGGGGTAAGGAGTAGGGGAGGCCCGGGTCAAAACTTTAATAGCACGCTGAAATATTTAGGATTCAGGGTATAAGTGCTGTCAAGGGCCGTTTCCACCCTTGGGACAATGACATGCGGCAAAAAGGCCTTAATTGCATAACATACAGAAAATCTTACAGTTACACTGGAAACGGCTTGCCTTGCCCTTGACAGCCCATGAAGCAATAAATTTCACCACGGGGCGTTGAGGTATTTTTTCAACGCCCCTCTAATATAGTCTGGTTTACGGAATAGGGCAATTACGGCAAGAGGCCGGCCACCCGGAGTTTTGTTTTGACTTTACCGGCGGAATTTATTAAACTTTGCACACTTGGAAGCTGTATCCGAACTCCTGCCGGCAAGCCGCGAGGAATGCGCTCGCTGGTCAATTCACCCGGTCGTTCAATTCATTCATAATTATAATACTCCGAAGGTCAAATAAATGGAAAAGTATAATTTCAAGGAAATCGAGAAAAAATGGCGGGAATACTGGGAAAAAAGCGGCCTGCACCGGACCGACCTGAGCGATACCGCCAGGAAATGCTACTGCCTGGTGATGTTCATATACCCCTCGGCGGATAAGATGCATATCGGGCACTGGTACAACTACGGGCCGACCGATACCTGGGCACGTTTCCGCAGGATGCGCGGTTACAACGTGTTCGAGCCCATAGGCTATGATGCGTTCGGCCTGCCGGCGGAAAACTACGCTATCAAGCACGGGATCCACCCCTGGGACTCGACCGCCGAGAATGTCAGGGTGATCCGCGGGCAGCTGAAAACAATCGGGGCAATGTACGACTGGTCCCGCGAAATCAATACCAGCGAGCCGGAATACTACAAATGGACCCAATGGATTTTCCTTCAGCTCTACAAAGCCGGGCTGGCCTACCGGGCCAGGGGCCCGGTGAACTGGTGCCCGAGCTGTAAGACTGTGCTGGCCAATGAGCAGGTTATGGCCGATGGCACCTGCGAGCGCTGCCAGGCAACGGTTACCAGGAAAGACATGGTCCAGTGGTTCCTGAAAATTACCACCTACGCCGACCGGCTGCTCCAGGGCCTGGAAACGATCGACTGGCCGGAAAAAACCAAGACCATGCAGCGCAACTGGATCGGTCGCAGCGAGGGCGCCGAGATAGCTTTCAGCTTCGCCCCGGACACTCCGGGGGCCGACAGCCTGAGTGAGGAGGAACGGCGGTTCCGGGTGTTTACTACCAGGCCGGATACCCTGTTCGGGGTGACTTACATGGTCCTCGCCCCGGAACATCCGCTGGTGGAAAGGATCGCCACACCCGAATGCAGGAATGAAGTGGAAGAATATGTCAGGTACGCGCGCACCCAGAACGAGATCCAGCGTACCAGCACGGAGCGGGAAAAAACCGGCGTGTTTACCGGCGCCTATGCCATTAACCCGGTGAACGGTGAGCGGGTCCCGGTGTGGATCGCGGACTACGTGCTGCTAACTTACGGCACGGGTATCGTGATGGCGGTCCCCGGCCACGATGAGCGGGACTTCGACTTCGCCCGCAAGTTCGGCCTGCCGGTGCGCGAGGTGATCGCTCCTGCTTCCGGCGGGGGCAAGCCGCTCGAGACCGCCTATATCGATCCGGGTACCATGGTGAGCTCCGGCGAGTTCAGCGGCATGGGATCGGAAGAGGGGGGCAAGGCGGTGGTGAAAAAGCTCCAGGCCGCAGGATCCGCCGAATTCAAGGTCAATTACAAGATCCGCGACTGGCTGATCAGCCGCCAGCGCTACTGGGGCGTGCC
>JAFGTO010000004.1 GCA_016934095.1 Candidatus Glassiibacteriota bacterium | reverse complement strand
GGGCTGGCCCTGTCCCGGCTGGTCTTTTCCCGGTCCGGCCCGGAGCGCAACACCCTGATAGCTCTGGCCTCTCTGCAGAACGCCGGCTACCTGGTGCTGCCTATGGGCGAGGTGCTTTTCCCCGGGCAGTTCGAGCGCTTCTCGATCTATGTCTTCCTGATGCTGTTGTCCTACATGCCCCTGCTCTGGAGCTTAGGGGTCTTGCTGATCTCGCACCGCCAGGGGATGGAGTTCAAACTGAGCTATGTCTTTAACCCGCCGTTTTGCGCGATGGCGCTGGCCATGGGGCTGGTCTTCACCGGGCTGGCCCCTTTCCTCCCCGCTCTGATCCTCGAGCCGGTGGAGTTTGTCGGGGCATCCTGCGTGCCGCTGGCCACGGTGGTACTGGGGCTGACCATGGGTATGCTGCACGTGAGCCGCTTGCCGTCGCTTTTCAAGATCGCCAGGGTGATAGGGATCAAGCTGGTGGCGGTCCCGCTGATCATGTTTATCCTGCTGAAGTATACCTCCTTCAGCAGCGGCAGCCTGGAGAACGGTTTCTGGATCCTCGAGGCCTCATCCCCTCCGGCCACGGCACTGGCCCTGCAGGCAATACATTTCGGAGGGGATGAAAAAATGGTCTGTGGGATCCTGGTGGCCTGTTACCTGGCGGCGCTGTTGACTATCCCGTTGTTTTTCAGCCTGGTCCAGGTGTTTGTCTGAATGGGGGTTCTGCCAGTGGAGCGGCAGAGGTCTATCGGGGATCGAGGGATGAAAGAACACCGTATCAACAGGAAAGAATTCATCCGGCATCTTGCCGGCGCCGCAGCGGCCTGCTCGCAGGTCGGGGCCCTGTCCGCAGGTTGCGGCCGCGCAGGTGAGCGCCGGCCGGTCGCTGTCTGCGGGTCGGGCTTCATGCTGGATGGGAAGGTGCACCCGCTCTACAGCGGGAGCTTCCACTACTGGCGGCATGAGAGCCCTCTCTGGCCCAAGCTGTTTTTCCAGCTCAGTCGGCTGGGGCTTAACACGGTATGCACCAGCGTGCCGTGGGGGGTGCACGAGGTCTCGAAAGGAAAGTATGATTTCGGCAGGCACGACAAGAGTAAGAGACTGGAAGCTTTCCTGGACCTTGCCGGGAGGAGAGCTTTCAGGGTTATCCTGAGACTGGGCCCGCAGGTCGACGGTCAGTTGACCTATGCCGGCTTCCCGGCCCGGGTGCTGTTCGACCCGGAAATCGCCGCCCGCACCAGTGTCGGCACCATGGAAATACGGCACACCGCCGGAGGACAGTTCCCGCTCCCGAGCTATTGCTGCGAGAAGCTTTACTCGGAGCTGGCGATGTATTTCGACGCCCTGGTGCCGGTAATCGCCGGGCACCTATACCACAGAGGCGGCCCGGTGATCGGGATCCAGATCGATAACGAGACCGGCTGCTTTCCCCGGGCCGGCAGCCCATACGGGGTCGATTACCATCCGCAGGCATTGGAGCTTTACCACGCCCGGCTGAAAGAAAGGTATGCAGGAGAAATCTCCCGGCTCAACCGGGTTTACGGAGCTAATTACCAGTCGTTCGAGCTGGTGGAGCCACCGCGGCGTTTCTTAGGGGAGACATTCGCCAACCTGCCGCCTTACCTGGACTGGACGGAGTTCAGCGAGTGGAGGAAGACCTGGAGCCTGAGCCGGATCTCCCGGATGCTGGCCGAGCGGGGGATCATCGGGGTGCCTGTGCTGCACGGAATCCCCCGGGACTGCCGCCCGGCGCTCGCTATTCCGGATACCGAGCGTGCGGCAGGGATCGACCTGGAGGGGATCAACGGTTGCCCCGGGCAGGGGGATTACAGCCTGGAGCGGCGGGCATCCCGCACGGCCGCGGGCATGAGTGTCTATCCCTGCCGGCTGGAGTTTGGAGGCGGCGAGCCTCTGAGCATAAGCTGCTGCGGTGTCGCAGGCGAGGACCTGGAATTCAGGATCATGACCGCCTTGATGCACGGTGTCAAGGGTATCGACTTCTACATGGCTGTGGAAAGAGACCGCTGGCTGGGCAGCCCGGTCAGGAGGGACGGCCGCCCGCGGGAGGAGCTTTTCGACAGCTACCAGCGTATCCTGCGCTTTTTAAGGGAAGTCCGGTTTCACGAGTTCGAAAAGCAGGCGGAAATTATCTTTCTCCGCAACCACGGATTGGACCGGCTGTTCTACCTGATGGAGCAGGGTAAGTCCCGATCCCTCTCGATACCCGATGAGGTGTTTGGCGAAGCGGTGGACTTCGGTTTCCACAGCTCGGGCGAGACCTGCAGGATATGGATGCAGCAGGTCTCCGAGCTGATGCTGGACGTGGGTTTCGACTGGGACTACGGCAGCACCAGGCTGGATTCAGGGCGGCTCAGCCATTACAGGACAGCGGTCCTGCTGGCAGGGGATTACTTCTACCTGGAAGAGCTGGAAGCTCTCCGGGCTTACCTGAGCGGCGGCGGGATACTCATTTTCGGGCCGGGCAGACCCCGGCTCAACCAGTGGATGGAGATAGACCGGGAGGTGGAGAACTTTTTTTCCGGGGCGGCGGCGGCGGAATACGTGCCGGAAGACGACCAGGCCGGCCGGCCGGCGGCGGATTCGCTTGCCCCCGGCGAGGCATCCTCACCCGGCAGGCTGATCCACATGCAGAGCCCGATCGAGGTGATCCGGCTGCTGAAAGCTTTCGAGGTAAGCATGCCTTTCAGCCGCTCGAACAAGAGCCTGGACCTTACTGTTTACAGGTGCGACCGGCGCTGCCTGCTCTTTGTAGCCAACAGCACCGACAAGGCCCAGAAGAGCGATATTTTTTTCCCGGGCGGCCGGCGATTCCGCAGCATTATGGGGAGCGGGAACTTTGACGGCAAGGGAAAGATCACTCTGGAACTCGAGCCTTACAGGGTCGGGGTCTGGGAGGTGAGTTGATGATCTCAAGGGAGCTCCGGGTGATAGACCTGGACCCGGTACAGTGGGCGCGTTTTGCCTCGGTGTGCGCCCGTCTCAGCGGCGTTTCCCCGCAACTGGTGCTCTGGCACGAGGAGTCGCTTTCCAGGCGCCAGTTGCTGGATGGGCGCAGCGAGCCGGTCAGTATTTTCCGGGTCGACGATGCCAGGCTGAGCGCGCGGGAGCTTTACGACAGGTACCACGGGAAGCTGCGCCGGGTGGTGGTGTCCGACCTGGATGGCTACGACAGGCTGTATGCGGCACAGAACCTGAAACCCGAGCCGAACGAGGAAAAGTACCACTACCTAGCCCGCATGTACCAGGCGGTGTGCGCCGAGTTCGACAGGAACGTGGCGATTTACCCAGAGCCGTGCCTGGACCGGGGGCCGGCGGCATACCTCAGGATGAGGTCGTTCCTGCAGGAGCTGCTGCCGGGTCCGTGCTGCCTGATTCTGGCGGTGTTCGACGGGCAGGACCTCTTTTGCAGCCTGGTGGCCAGGGTGTCCGGCAGCGAGGTGGACCTGGTGGCCGGTTTCGACCACTGGGGGGATGCGCTGGCAGGGGTGAGCTTCTCGGGCACCGGGCTGGAGACGGCCATGCAGGTTGTGGGCCGGGATTACGGTGAGGTGGCCGGGGCGGTCTTCCTCAGCCGACGCGACTTTGAGCTGCTTTACGATGGAGAGCTACACGACAGTCTGCCGGGATCCGCAGTCCCGGGCTCGACAGCCTATGGTTTCAGCAACCGGCCCGACCCCGCTGGGCAGGCCCTGTTGTGCACGACGGGGCTTTTCGCCTATGCTCCGGTGGTGATACCCTGAGATCAGGGATTATCGTCAGATCTATTCCTTCGCTCAGCCCTCTTTTTTCCCCAGTCTCTTCTCGATCTTGCGGATGGCTTTATCGACCTGGCCCCTGCCCCTGTACCGGGGGTTGAAGCGCAGGCAGTCCTGGTAGCATTTCAAGGCTTTCTCCGGCTGGTCGAGCTGGTTCAGGTAGAGGTCGCCCAGCAGGTGGAGGATCGGCGGGTTGTTGTAGCGCAGGGCCAGGATTTTTTCGTACATGTCGGCGCAGCGCTCGTAGTCGCCCATCTCGCGGTACATCTCGCCCATCTGGCCGAGGTAAACGTGGTTGCGCTCGGTGATCTTCATGATCCGCTGGTAGGCGGCTTCCGCCAGGGAAAAATTTTTCTCCTGACGGTAGCTCAGGCCGATCAGGTGCATGCTCTGCAGGTCGAGGGTGTCTGTAAGTATGGCGCGCTCCAGGTATTTCCTGGACTCCGCTGGCCGGGATAGCTTGATCAGCAGGTCTCCCCGTCTGCTGTTATAATCGCTGTTGAACGGCTCGACAGCCACCGCCTGTTCGGCGTACCCGAGGGCTTCCTCCAGGTTGCCCAGTTTTTCCTGGACTTCGGCTGCCAGGGCCAGGTATTCGGCGTTGTCCGGGTCCAGCTCGACCGCCCGGGTAAGGTAGCCGGCGGCGGAGTCCGCTTTTTCGCTGTAATAGTCGATGTAGCCCAGGGAATACCAGGCCCCGGACATGGTGGAGTCCATCCTGACAGCCCTGTGGAAAAGCGGGACCGCCTGGTCGAACATGTGGGCGGCCTTGAGCAGCACTCCCATATAGTAGCAGTCTTCCGGGCTGGCTTTATCTGAAAACATCCGCTGTTCGTATAGCCGGTAGAGGCGTTTGTATTCTTTTTTCTGGTCGTAGATGCCAGCGAAGAGCACCCCGCAGCGCTCCGCCTTGAGATAAGGCTCGGCCTGGGTGAACAGCAGGCAGTCCTGGTCGATAAAAGTCCCGGGCCGGTTCATGATCGCCACGTGGTCATAGAGCTGCTGGTGGAAGTAGATGTCCTCGCGGACCCTCTTCCGGCTGTCCAGGAAGTACAGGGGTGCGCCGACAACCTTGACCCGGCTTTCCCCGGGAACTTTTTCATTCAGCTTCTCCAGGAAGCTGCGGTCGATGACACTGCCATCGAAACAGACCTCCAGGCCGGCCTTGCTCGCGCCCTTGAGGAAACCGGTGATAGCGTTATAGTGAGAGCTCATGCAGGGGAAAAGCCTGATCTGCCAGACCAGCGGCGGGACTGCTATCAGCAGCAGGACCAGTATTCCGGCCGGTTTTGCCAGGCCGGGGAGCCGCGCCTGCAGGCGCCCCAGGAGCCAGGCGAAACCCGCCCCGGCCATCATGGCATCCGCAGCATAGACTGGGAGGAAATAGGCCATGCCATCCGAGGCCGGGAAACGGCCGGTCAAGCCCACCAGGATGAAGGCGGTCGAGGTGGTCAGGGCCAGCCCCACCGGCCCGGCGAACATTTTCGGCTTGAGCGAGATGACTTTCCCGGCCAGGACCAGGGCCAGGCTCGCTATCGGGATGGTGGCCGCCAGCATGACGATTACATAGTGCCAGGGCAGTCCGCTCTGGTAGAGCTTGCCGAAATAGAGCACCGGAACGCCGTAGCCTTTGTGGCCGATAAGCCCGGCTGCGAGGTAGCGTGCATAGCCGGAGAGGGGGGCGTGCCACCACAGCGGGTTGAGCAGCGGCGGCAGGAATATCATGGCGGCCAGGCCGGCGGCAAGCATCTTGCCGCGGTAACCAGTCCTTCCGCTGATCAGCATCCAGACTGCCAGGCAGAGCAGGAGCAGCAGGAAGCTTACCGAGACCGCCATACCCACGCCCATCGCCAGCGCGAAAAGCAGGACCCTGGTGCGGGACAGGGGCTCCCGCTCGAACAACCAGGCTGAGAAGAACCAGAGGCAGGCCAGCCAGGGGTAGTGGGTGGCCTGGATCCCGGCGGCGAAAGCGCGGGGGGTCAGGACAAAGACCACCGCGGCTGCCAGCGCTCCGAGAGTGCCGAGCACCGGAGCCAGCCAGAGAAAAAGCAGGGCGCTCAGCAGCGCGAAAGCAAGGGCCGAGCCGCTGCGGAAAGCCTCGAAATCCCCTGTGAACAGCTTGCCCAGCGGCTGGATCAAGCCGTAAGCCGTGCGCAGAAACGGACCGCTGGTCTCGATCACCCGCTGGTCGGACCGCTGGTAGCCGGACCAGTAGTGTTGGATATTTTCGGCCGAAAACGGCTCGAAATTATCAGTGGAGAACCGGGATCTCCATTCCCGCTGGCGGAGCAAAGCCTCGTACTGGGTAACCTCCTCATTGGAGGGCCCGGGATACTGCATGCAGCAGAAGGAGGCAATCGCCACGACCAGAAAAATGAGTGCGGCACTCAGCCGGCGGTTTCTGTCCTGTTTGATGTCGGTCATGAACCTGATCTCCGGATACCTGGGTTGTCTGTTTTTTTGGTTGTATTACTTCAGGAGCGAATTAAATAAACTATTAATATTGCCGCGTCCAGTCAAGCTAAGAGAAAAAGGGTCTCTGCGCTTCCCGGTAGCCGGCGGGACAGCGAAGACGGGGGAGGTTTCGGGGCCGGGGAAAGATTTTGCCTGCCGGGGGAAATCTGATTATAATTGACCGTCAGAGTATACGATACCGGAGGTTTTTGCTTTTTCACTTATGCGATGGAGACGTTTCGAATGATATCAACCTTGCGCCTGAGTTTTATCGTGCTGGCCCTGGGTCTTCAGACCGCGGCCCCGGCCGGCGGGGGGCCGCCGGATGATCCGGGGAAGATTAAAGCGGTGGTTTTCGAGGATGATTTCGAGTCTGTAGCCGGGCAGACCACCCTGGACCGCTGGCAGGGAGTCAGCCCGGTCTGGCAGGTGGATGGGTCGGAGACCCGGGGGCTGATCCAGGATGATACCCGCCCGATCACCCGCCAGGTCCTCTACACCCCCGGGTTGGAATGGCGGGATTACCGGGTCTTGTGCCGCCTGCGTATCGAGCGCTGGGGAGGGCAGACCAAGAACTTTGCCTGGAGCGGCAGCCAGTACCGCAGGGTGTACTGGTCCGTGGCCCTGAGAGTTGCCGGTGCTGCCGACGGCTACCGGCTGGAGTACGCCCCCTGGGTTCCGGAAGATGGCGGAGCCAAGCAGTCCTTTTACCGGATAGTGAAATACACCGGGGGGCAGCGCACGGAGCTGGCCCGGGTGCTCTCGTCTTTTCACAGCGATCTCGACTACCTGGTGCGTTTCGAGGCCTGTGGAGACTCGCTGCGGGCCAGGGTATGGCCCGCCGGCAAGCGGGAGCCCGGCCAGTGGACCGTTACCGCCGTGGACACCGACCATGCAGCGGGCACGGTGAGCTTTATCACGGCCAATGCCGCGGTGTTTTTCGGCGAGGTGGTGGTGGAGGACTTAGCAGGCCGGAGGCTGCTGGAGGAGAATTTCGACCGGGCCGGGTTGCCGGACACCTGGCGGGCCCTCTCCGGCAGCTGGCGCTGCGCCCCGTGGGGGCGGCGGCTGGTCAGCCGCACCGGAGAGGGCCGCGTGCTGCGACCCGCCCCGGGTCTGCCGCTGCCTGCCGAGATCAGCCTGAGAGCCAGGCTCGAAAGCGCTGGGGTGCTGAGCCTGCTGCTCTACCCGGACTCCCCGGCCGGGGGTCGGGGGGGCACTGCCTCGTACCGCCTGGAGCTCACCGGGCAGGGCGCAGCCTTTTTCGACCTGCAGGGCAGGCAGTCGGGCGCGGAGGATCTTGCTCTGGCGCCGGGGAAAGACTATACCCTGAGGATCAAGGCCGGGCCGCAGGACCTGAAACTCCTGGTAGAGCCGTTCCCCTTGGCGACCGGGCAGGCACAGGAGGCGGATTTCAGGCTCCCCGTCAGGATAGGTCAATTGTCCCTGGGCCTGGACCCCTCGGCCTCCCAGGGAGTGAGCCTGGATGACTTGAGCCTGGAGGCCACGGTGGCTGTGGACCTGGCCTTGCGCGAGTACCTGCGCTACATCTGCGACTGGTACATGGGCCTCGAGCTGCCCAACGGCTACCCCAAGGCCGGCACGGGTTCACCGGAGCTTTTCATCGCTTCATACTGCGTGCGCACCCTGATGGCCGGGGCGCAGATCCTGGGCGAGCCGGCCTACCTCGAGGAGGCCCTGCGCTGGGCGGACTTTGTCTGCAGCAGCCCATCGGTGCTGGTGCCGCTGGTTACCGGGACCGGCACCGAGGCGCTGGCCGTGCGTACTTTCGCCGACTGGTCGGCCTGCATCAACCTGGCGGATATCGGCAGCGTGATGCTGGCCGTGGGAGTGCTCTACCCGTGGGGAGATGACCAGAGAAGGGCCCGCTACCTGGAGGTGATGGAGAAATATTCGCTCTACGTAACCGAGGGCTGCCTGGAAGATCCGCTCATCCTGGGACGAGGGAACCGGCCGCAGGGCTGGCGCGTGGACAGCGGGCCGGACAGGGGGGCTTTCGGCAACGGTTACTGGTGGATGGACAGGAGCGAGGCGGTCTGGGATGTCTCGACCACCAACGTGGGCCTGCAGTTCTACCCGGTGCTCTATGCAATCACCGGCAACCCGGAGTACCGGCGCTATGCAGTGGAGGCCGCCGACTGGTACCTGAGGCGCGAGGTGGAGACCGGGGCCGTTTTCGAGGCTTTCCACGACGTGGTCTACGGTGGGGAGGCCCTGGTTACAGCTTACGAGCACGCAGCGGATGAGGCCCTGCGGGCAAGGATCGATGCGGCCCTGGGACAGCTCTGCCGCTGGATTGTGGAGAACCAGAACCCGGACGGGACCTGGAACCAGGCCGAGACTCCGCGGAACAACCGCACCAACCTGGTCTGGAGGCTGCTCGACTGGTACGGCCGGCGCCACCCAGCGGACAGGGCCGTGCGACAGGCCCTGCAGAGGACCCTGGAATTCCACCTGGACCGCGACAACTCGAGGGACACAGGGGTCTGCGAGGTGCTGCGCAAGACCTGTTTTACCGGTGTCTCGGTGGCGGAGCTGATAGAACCGGGCAGTACGGTCAGGTTACGCCGGCTCGCTCCCTGAGAACCCGGCCCGCATGATTTTTTCTG
>JAFGTO010000210.1 GCA_016934095.1 Candidatus Glassiibacteriota bacterium | reverse complement strand
TCTTTTGTTCGCAAAAGAATAAGAAACATGGTTAAAACAGTCTGTTGAGCTTGTGAGTTCGCAGCCCCACTATAAACAGAAAATTATTTTAAAAACAACTATAGATCCCGGGAGAGAACATGAGAGAACAACCAAACAATCAAAAACCTGCGCAGCTTTCCCGGCGCTCTTTCCTCAGGGCCGCCGCTGCCGCGGCCTGCGCGCCCGCCCTGGCTGTACCGGCCTGCAGCCCCGGGGCAGATAAAGAAAGCCCGGCGCCGGGCAAACTCGAGCCATCCGAATACGATTACGGGGAATGGGACCGGATTTTCCGCACCATCGCTGCCGGGTTTGTCAGCAACGCCCTGCGCACCTCGGACACTTTCGCGGTCTGCGATTACCGCAGCGGCACCATGCTGGACAACTTCGTCACCGCCCAGGGCAAGACCTGCGACTCGGTTACCAGGATCCTGCCTGCGCTGGCGGCCCGGCTGGTCTCACCGGATGGGGGCAGGCCGGTGGAGGCGGAGGGCCGCAGCTACGACCTGGAGGAGATCCTGGTCTCCGCCCTGGTGAATGCCACCGATCCCGCGGGAAAAGACTTCTGGCTCTATCCGCCCGGGGATGAGTGGGACCAGCGCCAGGTTGAGTCCTCGATAGTGGCCTGGAGCCTCTGGCTCGCCGCGGACCGGTTGATGGAGCGGCTCACCGCGGGCCAGCGGCGCAACATCCAGGACTGGCTGGCGAGCTGCACAGTGCAGCAGGTGCGCCGCAACAACTGGGCGCTCTTCACCGCGGTGAACCACGCGGCGCGCCTGGCCCTGTCGGAGCGCTGGCCCGAGTTCTCCGGCGACCCGGGGTTCTTCCGCGCGGACCTCGAGGCCATCGACTCGATGTACCAGGGGGATGGCTGGTACCACGACTCCCTGGACGGACAGGACTACGACTACTACAACTTCTGGGTCTTCGCCTCGCACAACCTCTACTGGGATGCCATGGTCGGCGGGCGCTTCCCGGAGCTGCGCGAGAAATTCCGCCCCAGGCTGAAAGCCTTCCTGGAGACAGTGCCCTTCCTCTTCGGCGGCAACGGCAGCCACGTGCTGTTCGGCAGGTCGCTGATCTACCGCTGGGCCACCCTGACCCCGCTGGTGCTGGCCTACCGCCTGGGCCTCTGGCCCCATTCCACCGGCCTGCTGCGCAGGATCTGCAACCGCAGCCTGCAGTTCCTCTGGGAGTCAGGGGCCTGGGACCCGGAGAACGGGAAGCTGCGCGAGACCCTGACCCCGCACTCCAGCCGGGCGGTCTGCGAGGGCTATATCAACAACGGCCACCCCTACTGGGGCATGCAGGCGTTCTACGCCATGAGTTTCCCCCGCGATGACCCCTTCTGGTCAGTCGAAGAGGAGCCCCTGCCGGTCGAGCGCGGGGACTTCCGCAGGGTGATCGCCGCGCCGGGCATCCTGGTACACGGCACCCGAAGGACCGGCCAGGTGCAGGTGCTCCAGGCCAACTGCACCAAGAGCTACCGCAACAAGTACTACAACTTCTCCTACTCCTCGCACTTTCCCGCCAACGTGGAGATGGTGGACGACCTGGTGGCCCCGGACTGCTCCCTGTCTTTCGAAAGCGAAGCCGGGGCCTACGCCAGGAGGGACACGCCTTATAGGGGAAAGATCATCTCGGACAGGCAGGCTGCCTGGCAGTGGAGCGCGACAGTGGGGGAAATCGAGATGCAGGTGGCGAGCATGGCATACCTGGAGGGCGAGCTGCAGTGGCGGGCGCACAGGCTGAGTTTCGACAGCGATACCGGGCTGACCGCGGTGGAGTCCACCTACGCCCTGGGCCTGGGCCCCGGAGAAGACCCCGAGACGCTCAGCGGCGACACCTGGGTCTGGGGCAGGGCGCCGGGCAGCGGGTGCGCGGTCTTTGTCCGGGCCGTGGTCGGGTTTGACAGGGTAAGAAAATTTTCGGGTTTCCGCGGCCGGGAGGACCTCAACCTCTTTTACCCGCGCGCGGTGCAGGCCGGGGTGGCCGCCGGTCTGGAGCCGGGCAGCCGCGTGCTGGCGGCGGCTTTTTACGCCAGCCCGCGGCCCCTGCCCCTGGAGGAGGTCCTGGCCAGGACTGAGAAGATTCCGGAGGCGGTGGAGGAGTTTGTCGTAAGTGGAGATAAATAATCACACGTCCAGCACCAGGGCGGCCCTGAGCCGCCCTTTTTTACCGCGCTCTACCCGCAGCCCGTGCCAGGTTACCGCTTTCACCTCGCACGCCACCTCGTGCCGGGCCGGGTCCAGGGTTTCGCCCTGCACCACCGCCTCCAGCCTGGTATCGGTCAGGGTGGTGAACTCCGCCCCTGCAAAGAGTTTCCCTTCCGCATTGTAAAAGTAGAGCAGCTCGGCCAGCCAGGCGCGCAGCAGCTCCTCTGCACTCCCGGCCTCCAGGCTGATTGGCGTCTCCTCCACGGCAGCGATCTCCGAGGTCCCGACAACCAGCGACATCAGCCCCGCGGCCGCATTGGCGAACAGCTCCTCCAGGCCGGAGCCGTAGGCGTACAGGCCCACGTCCGCGGTGTGCTCGAATATTTTATATCTTAACCGCTTCCGGCCCATGAAAAATCTCCCTCTGCGCTGCAGGAGCGCCCGGCCCGCCCCTGCCCCAAGTATGTTGACAGCCGGGCGCCGAAGATACAAATTATGCCCCTAGGACTCTTATATAATACACTGTTCAACCGGAGATAAGCAAGATGAGGGTAGTAGTCCAGCGGGTCGGCCGGGCCTCGGTGTCCATCGGGGGCGAGGTGGCCGGCAGTATCGGCAGGGGCCTGCTGCTGCTGGTGGCGATCAGGGGCGATGAGAGCGAGCAGGACCTGGCCTGGATGGCCAACCGCTGCGTGGGCCTGCG
>JAFGTO010000209.1 GCA_016934095.1 Candidatus Glassiibacteriota bacterium | reverse complement strand
TCCCCCGGGCCCCCTCCCACCTTCCAAAACTTTTTATACTGTTTTTCAAAGTGCTTATTAACCGGGGATAAATTTTATCCACCAAGTCAAGATAAAGAGTTCGGGAAAGAGAACTGGGGATGCAGGGCAAAGGAGAAGAACCTTTACCAAACGAGGTATTCGGGTGAATAAGGCGGGGCATTCATTCCAGGCGGAAATCATGCAGTGCCGGCTGCCTGACCGGGCGGTCAGTCAGGCCGCGAGCAGCCGTCCTCGAACAGGAACACTTCCTCGACTGCGGCCCCGAAAGTGCGGGCGATCCTGAGCGCCAGGGTCAGCGAGGGGGTGTACCTGCCGGCCTCCAGGGCGATAATGGTCTGGCGGGTCACCCCTACCCGCTCGGCGAGCTGCTGCTGGGTCATCTCGCCGTGGTCGAACCGCAGACGGCGGATCTTGTTGGTCAGTCTCTCTTTCATGGCTCGAGGCTCTTGGAGGTTCCGTGCGCCCGGGTCGCGTACTGCGCCAGGACAGAGACCGGCTGCGCCAGCAGCCCGGCAGCGACAGCGCAGAAACCGGTGTAACAAACCATGTCCGGAGTTACCGGAGTGCCCGCGGCCTGTAAAACCGCCAGACCCGAGCTTCCGAGGGCTGCCGATACCGCCAGCGCCAGGAGCCCTGTCCTCTCCGAACCGCGTAGTACTTTCCGGTCATCCTCATCCATCTCCAATACTCTCCAGCTTTTGCGCATGAGATAAAACAGCAGGGTAAAGGTCAGGAGGAAAGAGACCCCGACCGTATCGGCCACGATGTTTTGCTGCCCGAGAGGGAAGAACCAGAGAAAACAGGAGATGATGAACAGGAGGATGATCAGCCCTATCCAGGAGCTTCTCTGCAGGTCCGTCATTTCCCGGAAGCTTTCCAGGAACGTGCCGGACTTGTCGGAATCCCTGCGGTACAGCACCAGCACGGCCACCGAGCGGGCTGCCAGGAGTACCATAACTCCGGCCAGACACAGCAGGGTGAGCAGGAAAGAGGGGACATCCCGGCGGCCATAGTGGAAAGGTACCAGCACGCAGAAGGCCACGAAGTACAGCCAGAAAACGAAAAACCCGGCCTGCCCGGCCTTGCGCTCGATCTCCCTGTCGCGCTCATCCAGCAGCACCACGCCTTTGCGCCGGCCGAGAAACAGCGGCGAACACCCCAGCAGGCCCAGCAGGGCGAACCCGGCAGTCGAGGCCTCGGGGTGGCCGGTAAGCTTGAGCAGGATGAGATATGCAGCCAGAGCCAGGGTGATCACCGCAAGAGTGAACCAGGCAATCTTCTGGGAGGTGTTCATCTCGAGTACTCTCCTTCTGTCAACGTGTGAAAAAATCTTCGAGCCGCCGGGATTACAGCTACCAAGGGCCACTCGCCCTATAATAAATGCATGAGTATCATATTTAGATCGAGGGTGGTGAGGCGTTTTTTCGGCACCCGGGGGCTTTCACCCGGCAGAAATGCCCCGGGAACCGGGTGATGTACCTTATTAACCCATCCTTATGCAGGCTACTCGACCTTCCTGGCCCTCAGCTCCTCGCCGCCCTGGTGCAGGACCAGGCCGGATATGGCGCCTTTCGTATCTTTCTCGAAAGTGATTTGCGCATCCACCGCCTTGTAGAAAAACCCGGTTTCCGATTCCGGGAACACCTGGGCCTTGCCCTGGCCGGTGAACTGCACCATCAGCCTGCCATCCTCCAGGGTGGCCGTGAACACCGCGCCCGGGGCCAGCTCGTATTTCCCCACGTAGCCTTCGAGGACAGCCGCATCCAATTGGATTTCCTTCCTCGGCGGCGGGGGCCGGTAGTCATCCCCCAGCCTGATGGCGCTGAGGTCCAAGCCGCCCTGGTGGAGGACCAGGCCGGACACTTCTCCTTTGTCATCTTTCTCGAAAGTGATCCGGGCATCCACCACCTTGTAGAAAAACTCGGTCTCAGACTCAGGGAACACCTGGGCCTTGCCCTGGCCGGTAAGCTGCACCATCAGCTTGCTGTCCTCGACCGACACGGTGAAGACGCTCCCGGGCGCGAGCTCGTAGCAGCCGGCATAGTCGCTGTAGAGCGCCGGGTCGAGCTCGACTTCGCTGGGCGGGGCCATCCGGGCCAGCTCGTATCTTTCATCCAGCAGGTGGTAGCCTAGGTCATCCATGCTGTTCGCCGAGCTGGAGAGCACGACCACGCCCAGGCGCTTTTGCCTGTCGAAGCCGATGAAGCTGCGGTAGCCCCCTGTCCCGCCGTTGTGCCAGACAATCTCGCTCCCGTATTTCTTGCTGACGTGCCAGCCCATGGCGACCTCCACCTCGGGCAGCTCGGTGGCGCGGCGGGGGAGGTGGGTTTTCTGCATCACGGGCAGGAGGCCGGACTCCTGCAGGCCGAGGTTGGCAGCCAGGAAGACCAGCATGTCATCCGCGGTCGAGCGCAGCGCCCCGGCGCCTGCCAGGGCCTGGAAGTCCCAGCTCCCGGCAGGGTCGCCCTTTTCATCGTGGCCCTGGGCCAGCCGCGCTTTCATCCCGGGAGTGAGGGTTATCCGGGTGTCGCGCATCCCCAGAGGCTCGCAGATGC
>JAFGTO010000208.1 GCA_016934095.1 Candidatus Glassiibacteriota bacterium | reverse complement strand
CTTGAAAAAGAGGGATTTGTTTTATTTCCTGGTCCTGAAAGAACTGGTTTCTCTTATCTTTGGATGTAAACCCGGTATAAAACCTCCATCGGCAAAACAGCCGGGCCCTGTTCCGCAATATCAGGCCGTTGCCGACATTTTGTTTCCCAGAGTGCAGAGCCGGTTTTTCCCCGACCCTTTGGCCAGGTAGAGCGCCTGGTCCACTTTTCTCAGCAGCTCCCGGTGGTCCTTGATATTATCGTTTTCGAAGGCAAAGGCACCGAGGCTGACAGTTACTTTCAGGTCTTTGCCCTTATCGGATTTAATCGATGTCCGCTCCACTTTTTTCCGCAGCTTATCTCCAAGCTTGACAGCCTGTTTAAGGTCCGTATCGGGCAGCAGGAGCATGAATTCCTCGCCGCCGTAACGGGCCACCACATCCGAGCCACGCCGCGACTTCCTGAGCACGCTAGCCACCTTTCGCAGGATCTCATCCCCCTTCTGGTGGCCGTAGGTGTCGTTGAACTGCTTGAAATTGTCTATATCGGCCATCAGGCAGGCCAGGGTCCCGCTACTGCGCCGGGCACGGCTGAATTCCCTGTTGAGCGATTCCATGAAAAACCGGTGATTGTACAACTGGGTGAGCCCGTCCGTGATCGCCAGGCATTCGAGCTGCTTGTTCAGCTCGTGCAGCTTTTCCAGCAGGCGGTCTTTTTCCTCTTCGGCCTCCTTGCGGGTGGTGATATCGACTATGCTCAGCAGTAAATTCTGGAACCTCGCACCCTCCGAGGGCACCGCAAAGCGCACCAGCCCGTAGATGTTATCGCCCTTGAGAGTCTGCAGGACAGCTTCCGATTCGTAGACCTTTTCGCCCTCGGCCAGGGAGACCAGATATTCCCGGAGAAAGGGAACCACCTCCGGAACCAATGTCGTTCCCGCCGTGCCTAAAAGCTCCTCCTTGCTCCCGGCAGCCATCATCTTGACCGCCGCGTCGTTGACATCCACGATTTTAACCAGCCCGGCCAGCTCATAGACCAGGTCCTGGTGCTTTTTCAGGTAAATCTTGAAATTACCGACACCGGATTCTCTGAGCTCGAAGATTTTCTGCTGCAGATTTCTGTAATCCAACTCCCAGAGGGCGACCTCCGCGTTCCGGAAGATCGTGCGGTAGCGCTCTTCGCTTTCGCGCAGGGCATCCTCGGCCCGCTTGCGGGCGGTGATATTCCTCTGCAGGGTCAGCGCCCCGAGCACCTGACCGTCCTCATCGAACAGCAGGTTGGTGTTGATCTCCACATACGCCACGCTGCCGTCAGCGCGCTTGACCTGCACTTCCTGGTGGCGGACTACACCGCCTTTGCCATCCACCGAGGGGACCATGCTGGCGATAAGCTCGAAGTTGTCGCTGGTATAAAGGTCAAGCAGGTGTTTGCCGATAAATTTGCTCTTGGGATAGCCGAAAAACTCGCAGGCCATTTTATTGCAGTCGATGATCATGCCGCCTGTGTTGACGGTGTAATAGACATCCGGGGCGTTGTCGTAAAGCGAGCGGAACCTCTGCTGGCTTTTGCGCAGCTCCTTGGTGCGCTGCCTGACCCGCGCCTCCAGGTTTTTCTTGGCAATCTGCAGGTCCGAGATGAGCTTCTTGTTCTGCCTGATCATCCTCCTGCGCTCGAGGCCGTTGGACAACACGATATTAAGCTTTGCCAGCTGCACCGGCTTGACCAGATAATCGAAGGCGCCGAGGGAAATCGCTTCTATGGTGGACTCGATGGTGGCATGTCCGCTGAGGATGATCGAAATGGTTTCCGGCGAATTCTGATTGATCCACTTGACTATCTCGATCCCGTTCAAATCGGGAAGGTTGAGGTCGATAATAACCAGGTCGTAAAGGTGGGAGGAGAGTTTCTCGATGGCTTCCTTGCCGTCCATAGCGGTATCGACCTGGTAACCCTTGTGTGAAACGAACTCCGAGAGCAGTTTGACTATGGCCCGGTCGTCATCGATTACCAGGACGATATATTGGTCTTTTTGCATAGCCTGTTTACCGGAAAACCGGTTTTCTGATCCGGTCCGAGCGTGGAAGCTTTTTCGGCGGCGCCCATTCCCTGGGTCTCAGGGACGAAACGTATCCAGCAAGTCTTCCAGTTTGGCTTTCTTCCTGGAGGCGGCCTTGTTCAGTTTGGCCAGTTTTTTCTGGTAGTGCGGCCGCTCATGGCAGCGAATGATACCCACCGATATTACATCCTGCTCGTTGATCACCTTTACCGCACTGGCAATATCGCGGCAGTCGTGTTCAGGGTCCTGGTCCAGGTAGTGGAGACGCTGTTTTATTTCGATGAACTGCTGTTTTCCCACGTAGGTAACACAGGGGCTCAGAATTTGGACAAAAGAGAACCCGCGATGCTTAATGGCCCGGACCAGGACCTCCACCAGGTGCTTGATATCGCCGGCGAAGCCGCGAGCGATAAAGGGTGCTTCGCAGCCGAGGGCCAGCCTGATGGGATCGATCGGGGTCTCGATACTTCCATACTTGGAGGTAGAGGTAATCGCCTGGTCCGGGGAGGTAGGCGAGAGCTGCCCCTTGGTCAAACCGTAAACCTGGTTGTCCATAACTATGTAGGTTATATCTACGTTCCGGCGGCAGGCATGGGGAAAGTGCCCGATACCGATCGAAAACCCGTCGCCGTCGCCGCCGGCGGCAATTACGTTGAGCTTGTGATTGGCCAGCTTGGCCCCGATGGCGATCGGCAAGGCGCGCCCGTGCACGGCATTGAATCCGTAGGAGTGGAGGTAGCCGGGAAGCCGGCTCGAACAGCCGATCCCGCTGACAATCATCGTGTCCTCGACCTTCAGCTTAAGGCGGGCAAACGCCTGGCATAATGCGTTCAAGACACCGTAATCACCGCAGCCAGGACACCATACCGGCTTCAGCGAGCTCTTGTACACGTCTGGTTTCACCTGCTGGTCTGCCATATCTGAAACAGTACTCATTTATTCTCTCTCCTTGAAATGCTCGAATTAAGCATTGCAGATTGCCGGTTTCAAATCTCAGAGCAGCTTTTCGATCTCCTCCACCACCTCGCCGATTCCCAGGGGCTGGCCCCCGCTGCGGCCGTAATGCACTATGCCGGGGGGCAGCTCCATCTGTGTTTGCAGCACCTTGTAGAACTGTCTGGAATAAGCGAGCTCTATGATCAGCACCCGCTCCGCCCCTGCGAGATGGCCCTTGAGCTTATCCACTGCCAGGGGGTACAGCACCTGGGGGATGATCCCTTTGACCGCCTGTCCCCGCTCGTTCAAGATCTTCACCGCGTTGCGCACCGCCCCTTTGTTCGAACCCCAGGACAGAACTGCGACCTTGGCTTTCTCCGGCCCGTAGACCCGCATGAAATTAACATCCTGCACGATGCTCTCCAGCTTTTTAAAGCGCTTCTCGTTCATCATCTGATGAACCTTGAAATCGCTTGTCGGCCTGCCTTTCTCATCGTGCTCGATCCCTGCAGCGCGGTAAAGCACGTGCTGCATACCCGGAATACTCATCGGCGAGACACCGGTTTCAGTGAAGGCGAACCGCAGGTACTCGGCGTCGGGGTCCGGTTTGGGGCGGTTACGGTAATAGGGGCGGTACTTGCTAATATCCGGCGGGACGATCGATGCCTTTCGGTGTCCGATGAAACCATCCGAGAGCACGATTACCGGGATCTGGTATTTTTCCGAGATGAAAAAGGCTTCCCTCATCACGTCGAAGCAGTCGCTGACATCCGCCGGTGCCATCACCACCCGCGGGAAGTCGCCGTGGCCGCCGTAGACCGCGTGCATCAGGTCGCTCTGCTCACTCTTGGTGGGGATCCCGGTACTCGGCCCGCCGCGCTGGACATCCACGATCACGCAGGGGATCTCGGCGATCGCGGCCAGGCCGATCATCTCGGTCATCAGCGACAGGCCGGGGCCGCTGGTGGCGGTCATCGCCTTTGCACCGGCCAGGCTGGCCCCGAGCACCATCCCCAGGGCGGCCATCTCATCCTCGGTCTGCACCATCGTGCCGCCGAACTTGGGCATCTGTATGCTCAGCCACTCCATGATATCCGAGCTCGGAGTGATCGGATAGCCGGCAAAAAAGCGGCATCCTGCCAGCATGGCTCCGTAGGCCACGGCATCGTTGCCGGTCATTACCACCCGCTCTTCCACCCTGCGATGCTCATCCACAGCCAGCTCTATCTGCTCCAGCCTGTCCAGGTTTCTCTCGGCGTAGTCCCTGCCGAGCTGGTAGGCTTTCAGGTTGTCCTGCACGACTTCCGTGCCTTTGGACTTGAAAAGCTTTTCGATGGAATGGCGCAGGGGCTGGTCCGGCAGGCTGCATAATTTCCCCAGTGCGCCTAAGGCCACCATGTTGCGCGCCCGTGTACCCCCGGTGGCTTCCCTGGCCAGGCTGGTCAGCGGGATACGGTAGATCGCCCCCGGCTCGGGGCCCACTATCGGGCGCTCCGGCTCGGGCGTGTCCGGCCCGCCCTCCTCGATCACCAGGCGTCCGGGCCTGAGCATCAGCTCGCTGCCGAAACGCGGATAGTCTTTCCAGTTGAACGCCAGCAGCACGTCAAGCTCATCGGCCTGGGTAGAGACTTTCTCGCTGCTGATCCTGATCTTACAGGAACTCTCTCCACCCCGGATCTGAGGACCGTAGCTTTTAAGCATGATACAGTTAAGCCCCTTGCGGGCCACAGCCGACACCACCGCCTCTCCCCCTACCATTACCCCGTCTCCGCCGCTGCCTACCATACCGATATTCAAATCCCGGACTGCCATGATGAATACCACCTTTGAGCGGATTGAATTGGCCAGCGAACGCATTCCCCGCGGCTTGACGCGGGGTCAGCGAGCGAATGTAAATAATCAGAATACACCTTAAACAATCGAAGATCCTCCTTGAGCCTGCTCAAGGGGAGTCTTCAATGATATGGCTCAGATCAAGGAAACCGGTAAGGTCGTACTTTTCCCCCGCCCGTCGGGTTGCTCCCGCAAATATAATTACCCCCCGGCCAGCCGCTGGGGATGCGCCCGCCGCTCAAGGCAAATAATATTTTGATAAGTATACTACATCCGACTTTCAATATCAATAGTGAATATCGCATCCACCAGCCGGCATTGTCTTTACGCTGCAGCCAGCGGAAAGCGCTCCGTTGAAAATTGCAGGGGCTTCCGCCCCCCGTGGTGAACGTGTCCTTATACCCGGTCATCACTTCTTCCTTGCGCCGGATGAAAGGGAACTTTTACTTTAGGACAAATGCCTGGAAGCATATTGGAAAACACAAATTTCCAGGGAATATGGCTGTCAAGGGCCGTTTCCAGTCTTGGGACAACGACGTGCGGCAAGAAAGCATTTATCGCATAATATAATTTGAATTATACAGTTACATAGGAAACGGCTTGCCTTGCCCTTGACAGCCAACGAAGTAAAAAATTTCACTGCGGGGTGTTGAGGTCTTTTTTCAACGCCCTCTACGGTTACAGCCTTTTCCCGAGAACAAAACACGGAGGCAGACTTGGCCCACCCACCGTTCGAAAACCTGCTCCAGTTTTACAACCGAGAGCTGTTCGGCAACATCCTTCCTTTCTGGATGAAAAACGGCATAGACCTGCAGCACGGAGGTTTCTTCACCTGTTTCTCCAACGACGGCGGCAGGCTGCTGCACAGGCACAAGTTCACCTGGAGCCAGGGCCGTTTTCTCTGGGTCCTGTCGCGGCTGTACCGCAGCCTGGAAGGCAGGGCCGGGGAGTCCGAGCGGAAGAGATACCTCGAGCCGGCTGCGGCGGGTGCGGAGTTCCTGACCGGGCACGCCCGCCTGGACAACGGCAACTGCGCGTTCATCCTGGATGAGCGCGGCGGGCCGGTCCTCCTGGACCGCGACGGCAAGGCGCGGGGAGCCGCACCGGGCGAGGGCTACGACCTGAGTGTCTACGCGGATTTCTTTGTCATCTACGGTCTCGGCGAGTACGCGCGGGCATCCGGCGACCGGCGGAGCCTGGATTTCGCCCTCGAGCTGTACGAGCACACCCGCCGGCGGCTGGAGAGCGGCGACTACCGCACCGACCCCTATCCGGTGCCGGACGGCTACAAGGTGCACGGCCTGCCGATGATCCGGCTGGAGACCGCCCAGGAGCTGGCCTGCGCAGCCGAAAGTCTCGGCCTGGAGCAAAAAGCCGCCGGGCTCCGCGCCGAGGCAGATGAGTGCGCGGCGGAGATCTTCACCAATTTCCGCCTGCCGCAGGAGAAGCTGATCCTCGAGATGATCGGCACCGACAACAGGCCCAGGGATACCCTGCTCGGCCGCTATGTCTGCCCGGGACACGTGATCGAGGACATGTGGTTCATCATGCACCGCGCCCTGGCCAGACAGGACATGGACCTCTTCGGCGCCGCGGCCGAGACGCTGAAAGCAGCGGTCGAGCTCGGCTGGGACCAGCAGCACGGCGGGTTCTTCCTGTTCATCGACCGGGAGGGCGGCGTTCCCCCGGCGGGTGAGCTGCCTGCGGAGCTGGCCCGGCACGTGATGGCGGTCAAGGCCCGCTCCGACTGGCCGAACAAGCTCTGGTGGGTGCACTCCGAGGCCCTCTACACCCTGCTGCTGGCCTACAGCCGGCTCGGCCGGCCGTGGATGCTCGACTGGTACTGGAAAGTGCACGAATACACGTTCGCCACTTTCCCCAACCCCGACCGCCTGGTGGGAGAGTGGATCCAGATCCGCGACCGCCAGGGAAAGCCGGAGTCCAAGGTGGTGGCCCTGCCGGTCAAGGACCCGTTCCATATTGCTCGTGCGCTGCTGCTGGCGATCCCGGTGATCGAGGGCCTGGTCTACCAGGAGCAAAAAAGCCGGGAGGCAGCAGAGGACCAGGGGGAGGGGGAATGACCTAATTCGTCATATACCATGTCTGTAACTCCGATTCAGGCTGAGCTCGCCCTTGATATAATATAGATTGATCCAAGGTTTGGTTTCTTTTATAATAAAACGATTTTCTTTTTTTCTTTTTACCTCTTTATAATTCTTTTTGAGTTAACATAAATGGATACTTGTAAATTATGTCTTAAAAAAAAGAACTTAAGCAGTCGCATATTGTTCCTGATTTTCTTTTCCGGCGATTAAAGAAAAGCCCCGATCCGGCGAAGCCAGATAATAATGTGTTTTTTGAATTATCAACAGAGAGGTCTCCACGAAAAAAACAGACAGGGCATTATGAGTATTTACTATGTGAAAGCTGTGAAAACCAATTAGGTGAATACGAGCGATATGCCAGTCAGGTTTTGATTCACAATAAAAATATAGGGCTATGCACCTGATTACGGTACCCACTATATATTGTGGTTTACGCTTTGGCTGTTTTTAATTAGAGACTTTACCAG
>JAFGTO010000207.1 GCA_016934095.1 Candidatus Glassiibacteriota bacterium | reverse complement strand
TTAACAATCGAAGATTCCCCGCAGCTTGCTGCGGGGAGTCTTCAATGTTGACTTGAGTTTTGCCGGGTATGTCGCCGGCAGCCTGCTGGCCCTCTGGCCGGATCAGGCGATCAATTCGGGGTCGAATAATTTTTTCAATTTGTTCATGACCGGGTTGCTGCGGCAAAGCTGCTCGAATGACTGCTGTCCGGGAGAATGGTCCGCCTCCTCTCCCGGAGGCCCGGGAACGGCAGCCTGCTCGCTGGCAATGATCTCGATCCGCAGCTTTTCCAGGCCGAAAAGCTCCTTGATTACCTCACAGATCAATTTCTGGCAATTTTTTTCTTTGAGCTTGTCCCGGTAAAAAGTCAAGCTGGGGTTGATGTTCAGCTCCAGGCAGGACCCATCGAACCCGCCGGGCTCGACCGAGCTTAAGAGCGGTGCCAGGACTACGCTTTTAAGCTTGGCCTGCTGGATCACCCGGGGCCAGTTCTGCCTGAAAGCCTCCAGGCTGGCAGGTCCCTGCACTACAGGTGAGACCCCGCCTTCCGGAGCTTCTTCGCCCCGACCGCTTTCCTGGCCGGAGACTTCCGGCGCTGCCGCGGCGGGAGCAGGCGGAGCCGGCCGGGGATGGTCCTCGGTCTTTACAGCGGGCCGGGCGGCCGCAGGGTACGGGTTGCCTGCCGGTTTCCCTGGAGCGGTGGTGCCTCCCGGAGATACATCGGCAGAGTCTGCACCAAGGCGGCCGGCCTGGTGGCCCGGGCCTGCGGCCTGGGTTTCCAGCCGGGACAGAAGTTCGCTAATATTAACGCTTTTCTCCATTAAAGTCAATCGTATGAGCAGCAGCTCCAGGCAGATTTTCTGCTGGCCGCTGTTGTTGATTATCTCCTCGAAGCCCAGTATCAGCTGGAGTGAGCGCACCAGGTCCTCGAGGTCGAAACGGCCGGCGGTCTCTGCATACCGCTCTACCGTTGCCGGTGAGACATGTGCGGTATCCGGCTCGCGGGCTCCCAGCTTGAAAGCTGTCAGGTTGCGGTAGTGCACGGCCAGCTCCTGGAAGAAACCGGCCAGGTCGATTCCCTCCCCGGCCAGGCGGTCGACGAACCTCACGGCTGCCGCAGTGTCCCGCCCGGCCACCAGTTCGGTCAGCTCGAAAAACAGGTCCGCATCGAAGACCCCGAGGACCTGGGACGCTTTCAGTGCAGTAAACTCATCTCCGCAGAAAGAGATCACCTGGTCGAGCAGGCTCAGGGCATCGCGCACCGCACCATCCGCCTTGCGGGCGATCATGCGCGTGATCTCTTCCGGCATGCTGATTTTCTCGGCCTCCAGCACCCGCTGGAGCTGTCCGGCGATCTCGGCGGTGGGCACGGCCTTGAAATCAAAGCGCTGGCAGCGCGAGAGGATAGTCGGCGGGACTTTCTGCACTGCGGTGGTGGCGAAGATAAAAATGACGTGGGACGGCGGCTCCTCCAGGGTCTTGAGCAGGGCGTTGAACGCCTCCTGGGTGAGCATGTGGACTTCATCGATGATGTAGATCTTATAACGGGCGCTGCTCGGGGCGTAGCTGACACGCTCCCTCAGGTCGCGGATTTCATCGATCCCGCGGTTCGAGGCTCCATCGATTTCCAGGATGTCGAGCGAGTGGCCCCCGAGGATCTCCAGGCAGGTGCTGCACTTGTTGCACGGCTCCTGGCCGGCCGGCTCGAGGCAGTTCACCGCACGGGCCAGTATCCGCGCCGTACTGGTCTTGCCGACCCCGCGGGGGCCGGTAAACAGGTAGGCGTGGCTGATCCTCTCCGCGGCGATAGCATTTACCAGGGTGGTGGTAACATGCTGCTGGGCGATTATCTCGCCGAAAGTCAGGGGACGGTATTTGCGGGCAAGGACCAGATAACTCATAGTGTCGGAAACTGGTTGAAAGATGTGCTCGTTCAGGTCGAAGCTTCAGGCTATAAAATAGCGCACAACCGGGTGGAAGGCAATAGGCTCCGGCGGTGCCTCGCCGGCAGAATCGCCGGTACCGGATGTCAGTTTAACTTGCCTGGATGTAATAAGTTACATATACCGGCCCGGTCCCTGGCTGAAGGCCGGGTTCGCCTTAAAGCCTTGAGGGCCGTTGAAATAAAGACATCAACGGCCCGAAGTGAAATATATTGCTTTGTCGGCTGTCAAGGGCAAGACAAGCAGTTCCGCACGCATTAAGTTGTTAATAGTGTTATTTCAAGCACTTACATTAGAGAAAGAATTGAGCTGACAGCCACCCGGAACTGCCCTTGACAGCCATATTCCCTGAAATTCGTATTTTTCAACAAGCTTCTTGATTGTCATGCCGGTCCGCGCGATCAGGCGGCTGAGCCGGTAAAATGGCCGCCTCCGGTGAGAAAATGATTATACACCAGGCACAAAATGGCTCTTCCGCAGGTGGCGGTCCTCAGGCCCGGCAGCCTGTGCGCCTGTCCGGTTTTCCCCGGCGCTACTCGGCCTTGCGGTACTCCAGCAGGTAGTTAAGCACCGGCACGCCGTCCCCGCCGGTCATCCTGACCTCGATTTCGTGCGGACCCTGTTCCAGGTCGTAGTTCCAGAAAAGCGGGGTGCGCCGGTCGTGGTAATCGCCGACCAGGGTTACCTGCTCCACCAGGACCCCATCCACCCGCACCTCGCAGGCGGCTTTCCCCCGGTTCTCTTCCATGCCGCCGCCGATCACGAAGGCTGCGCCGTTGAAAGCGGCCTTGAGAGGGTTGTCCGGCGCCAGCCTGAACCTGCGGAGCTCTTTTCTCCCGGAGGGGACCAGCCCGGCAAAGCCCACTTCGAGCAAGGCTGCCGCCGGCTCCTGGACCCGGATGGTCCAGCTCCCGTCGGTTACCTTACCCCCGGCCGCACGCACCAGCTCGGCGGCCAGGCGGTAGTTGACCCGGTAAACATCCTGCAGGCTGTAGTTGCAGTGGTCGAACTTCTTGTCCTCCACCTTTTCCAGTCCGCGCACCCAGGGTTCGGGGATGTTACTGAAGCCGAGCAGGGTGCCCAGCACTCCCCCCGCGCTGGAAGGGTTGCAGTCCGAGTCCTGGCCGCAGCGGGTCGAGATGTCGAGTGTCCGGCCGAAGTCCCCGTTGCCGTAAAGCAGCCCCACCACGATGTAGGCCCCGTTTATCTTGGCATCGATGTTGAAC
>JAFGTO010000206.1 GCA_016934095.1 Candidatus Glassiibacteriota bacterium | reverse complement strand
TTGCTGCTCAAAGGGAAAACCATCTCTTATACTTCTGCTCCATATTGGATCTTTATCAGCCTGATCAAGAACATGCTGGGGGTCCAGGAGGGCGACCAGGCGGAGGTTGTCCGCCGGAAATGGGAATCCCTGCTCGACAGCCTGCTGAGCTTCGAGCGCCTGCCGGAAGGTGAGCGGGGCGATAAGGCCGAGGAGCTTAAAGAGAACGAGGACTACCTGGCTTACCTGCTGGGTGTGGCCAGGGAGACCGAACGGATAAAATCCATCGAACCGGATAAGCTGAAAAAGACCATTTTCGAATCCTTTCGTATTTTCCTCGAGTCGGCAGGCGCCCAGGGCGATGACGGCGAGGTCATGCACATCGTGCTCGACGACCTGCACTGGATAGACGAGCTGAGCCGGGAGCTGATCGATTACCTGATGGATGAGATGCGCCCGGTGCGCCCGAGCCTGATAGCCTCCTTGTTCCGTCCGGATTTCCAGGAATCGCCGAAATGGAAACAGGGCGAGAACTACTACGAGGTCCAGCTTAAGCCCCTCAGCCTGGAGGAGACCACCAAAATGGTCGAGGGTATGCTCCCGGGCTTGCACCTGCCTGATGAGCTCAGGCAACTGATCTATAATAAATCCAGCGGCAACCCCTTTTACATAGAGGAGATCTCCTTTTCCCTGATCGACCAGCAGGTCCTGATCCCGGATGATGAGATCCAGCCGGGAAACCGGATCTGGGTGGTGGATAAAGCCGCCGCAGAGGTCGAGCTGCCGGATACGATACACGGCATGGTGCAGACACGCATCGATAAACTGGATGAAAACGTGAGGGTCCTGCTGCTGGAGGCCTCGGTGATCGGCATGGAATTCAGCGTGGAGATACTTACCGCCCTGCATCGCAAGACCGATGACACCGTGGAAAGCCTGGATGAGATCCTGGCCGAGTTCCAGAAAGCCCGCATGGCTTTTCCCAAGCCGGCCGCGGATGAAGCAGGCAGGGCCAAAGAGGTCTACATCTTTTCCAACACCCTGATCGCCGAAGTCTGCTACAACACCCTGCTCAATTATAACAAGACGATCCTGCACGGCCTGCTGGGCGAGTGCATCGAGGAAATGTACGGGGGAGTGGATAATGTCCCCGAGGATGAGCATTACCGCCTGGCATTCCATTTCGAGAAAGGCGACAAGGCGGACAAGGCCATTCCCTACCTGGAATCTTCCGGCGATCAATGCGCCATCCAGTTCAGCAACAGGGCAGCCCTCGAGTGCTACCGGCGACTGCTGGCCATGCTGGAAAAAAGCAAGCTGCCGCCCCCGGAAGTCGAGGAGCTGCGGATGCGCAACCTTTTCAAGCTCGCCCAGATCGAATACCGGGTCGGCGCCCTGGACGAAGCCTACCCTCATTTTGCGGAATGCTGCCGGATCAGTCAGGCCAGGAAAGACATACGGCAGCTCTGCCGGGCCCTGACCCGGGCCGGGGAAATAGACCGGATCAGGGAAAGACCGGAGAAAGCGATGGCCTTTTTCCGCAAGTCCCTCGAGCTGGCCGAGAAGCTCGGCGATGATTTTTATCGCGCGGACAACCTGGCCAACATCGGTATCGTGATGGAAGAAGACGGCGATTATACGGGGGCGATGGACTGTTTCCAGCAGGCGCTGGCCCTGGCCGCCACCGATGAGCAGCAACAGAACATCTCCCACTACATCTTCGAAAGGAGTTGATTCTTCCGGCCCCCCTTTCCTTGACAACGGACTCTTTGTTGAATACATTAAAACGAAGGCATTTTCCTGCCAATAAGGAGTGTGCTGACGGATGCTTTATTCAAAAACAGATCCGACCTGAAGCCATGGACCCGAAAGTAAGGGTACATGGCTTTTTTTATTTCTTCAGCGGGATTTGGTCTTGAGAGGCCGGCCGCAACAGGGGCCGGCGGGAAGAGTGTTTCAAAGTCAAGCGTCATAGATACGTTCTTATCAACTGTCAAGCTTTTCCAAAGGGGACTTGTCTCATGCAGAGTCGTCTGATGGGCAGAGTAAAATGGTTCAACCAGAATAAGGGGTACGGTTTTATCGCCTGCGACCGGGGGCCGGATGTTTTTATCCATTTTGCCGACATACTCGGCCGGGGGTATCGTACCCTCCAGGAGGACGAGACTGTCGAGTTTGAGCTGGTGGAGGAGGACGGAGGTTTCAAAGCGGCAAAGCTGATAAAGGTTTGAGATTCCGCTCAAGTGCGAAGTTACCTGCCCCAATCGAGTAATCGGTTGGGGTTGGTTTTTAGCGGGAGTTGCCCGGGCGGCGGCTTCGCGGACCCGGTTTGCCTTCCGCATCAGGTTTCCGAAAGGCTCTACCAGGATGCAAGTTCAGAAGACAGAAGGCGTGAGCCTGTATGGTCCCCATCCCCTGGACCAGGACGGCCAGGGGAACTACTCCGGCACGATGGCGGACATTTTCCCCGCTTACCGGAGCATAGTTGTCGGCACGGGGCTGCATGTGAGCCTGGCCCTGGAATTCATGGAGAGTCTTGCCGGACAGAGCGGCGGCGAGCTGACCGACAAAGAAAAAGATAAAATTTTCGAGGACATGGTCGCAGCGACCCATCAGGGTAAACACCTGGTGGTCCGCTCCAATCCGGCGAATATGAAAAGGGTGTTTAAGGCTGCCGCTCTTCTGGAGAAGCTGGTACCCCCGGAGATGATCCGCTTTACCGGCAGGAACGACCAGAAAGTGCGCGAAGCTTTCAAGCTGCGCGGGGAAAGCTGGAAGATGACTCCCCGCTATTTCACTGTCGAGGAGATTACCGAGCAAATCAGGCTCTCCGTAGTTTCGGTGCATACCGAAAACCGCTACTACTATATGATAGAATCCGGCGGACGGCTGCTGACCTGCCAGGAGTTCGCCGCGATCTCCGGATCTCTTCCCGACCGGCACAGTTTCAGCAGACGTATCCACGAGATAGTGGACCTGTACGGGCGGAGAAATTCCCAGTACGTTCGCGAGCTTGATTTTTTCATGGTGGATAAGCAGAAGTTCGACTTTGAGCTGATCCGCAAACTGGATGAATACCTGCAGAGTTGCAGTCAGTGGGGAGAAGCCGAGCAGCAGCATGCCGGCGAGCTGTACCGGCAAGCCCTGGATAATTTCAGGAACTCGCTGGAGCCGGATTTCCTGCGCGATGATCCCGGAAACCCCCTCTGGCGCACCAGAATGTACTCTCAGCAGAATGACATCCCGCCCACCGAGGAATCGATGCTCGGTGTCAGTTATGAATTCAACATGAACATCAAATGGCAGCCCGGCTGCCGGATCGAGAAATCCAGGGTGGTCATGAACCCTCAGGTGGATGGTGCGGTGCGCGATATTCTGAATGAATTCATGCGCTTTTACGGGCCGCTGGACTATATCAACCTGGGCCGGATTATGAGAAGCCAGAGCCAGAAGCGCGCCGCCGGGAGCTATCGCGAGGTTTACATTATCGTGCTCAGAC
>JAFGTO010000205.1 GCA_016934095.1 Candidatus Glassiibacteriota bacterium | reverse complement strand
GGCGGGATACGATATCCTGCGGATCTCGCTGGACGGGCGGGACACCGTGGTGCTGAACGAGACAAAACTCACCGCCGATGATTCGGACTTCCTGGATTCCTCGGCGGAGAACGGGGTTACCTATGCCTACAGCCTCCGCCTGCTGCTGATCGGCAGCGACGAGTGCCCGATCACCAATCCCGACCTGGCGACCCCGGGACAGGCATTCGGCTGGCTGGTGGCAGGGGACGGCAGCAGGGTGTCCTACATGACCCCGGATTTCCGGGATGAGATCTACAGCCTGGACGGCGATTTCTTTCTGGCCGAGGAGCTCCAGCTCTCTCCCGGCCAGAAAGAAGTCTGGGTCCTCGACCGGGCGTACGATAAAATCAGCCGCTTCAGCGTCAATGGAGAGCAGCTGGAAGATGCCACGGTATTCAACAACATCACCGCTTTCGCTTTCAACTACCAGAACGGCTCCCTGTGGCTCGCAGTCGGCGGGACCGAGGGTGCACTCTACCACTTCGATGGCAACGGCATACTGTCCGAGTCATTCCGCACCGGCATCCAGGCGACCTCGGTGGCTGTGGATTATCCCCACGATGGTGCCTGGGTCGGCTCCTCGCAAGCCCTGGTTGCCAGGGTCAGGAACGGCCGCCTGAGCCACCTCGAACATCCGGACTTCATCCACCCAGAGCTGGTGGCCGCCGGCAAGTATTCTACCAACGTCTGGGTCCTGGATACCGGAGCTAAAACCCTTTTCCTCTTCTCCGACGGGCAGTTCAGGCTCAGCCTGGACGGGTTCGCCGACCCCAACGACCTCGCGGCCGACAACGAGGGCACCACCTGCTGGGTGGCCGACCCTCCGGCCGATCTGCTCTACGAAATAGATGAGGGAGGCAACATTACCGGCACGCTGGGAAACCTGGGGCAGCCCTGGCTATTGACCGGCAGCCCGGTGGGTAAAGCAGTCTATGTTACCGGCAGGTCCGGACTGATCAGCAAGGTCGTGCTCGGCCCTGCCGTGCAGTGGCAGGTGCAGCACCCGGACTATCCCGGCAGGATAGCCCTCGAGGTCAGGTAGCGGCTGACGGCGGGTTCCTGATCAACCCCGGTTAAGGTAGGCGCAGACCAGCGGGTAGACTTTGTTGCGCGGCAGCTTAAGATGTTCGGCCGCCGCCAGGGTAAGTTTCCTGGCGCCCAGGCTGCGCGCTTCGGGCAGGCTGTCCAGGTAGCGTTCGAGCCTCCCGGCCAGCTCCTCGCCTGTCTGGACCTCCAAGCCGGCATTGCCCTCGACCACCAGCACTATCTCTCCCTTGAGCGGGCTTTCTCGCCCGCTGACCAGCTCGAGCAGCTCTTTCAGTCTCCCCCGCAGGAACTCCTCGTGTACCTTGGTCATCTCCCGGCAGACAGCGGCCCGGCGGTCGCCCAGCACGCGCAGCATGGTCTCCAGTGTCCTGATCAGCTTGTGGGGTGGACAATAGAAAACCAGGGTGGCTTTCAGGCCGGACAACTCCTCCAGGGCACGCTCCATCGGCCCGGCCCGGGCGGGCAGGAAACCGGCGAAATAGAAGCTGTCCGTGGGCAGGCCGGCGGCGCTCAGCGCAGCGGTGGCCGCCGAGGGACCCGGGACCGGCACTACCCGGACACCCCGCTCGAGCGCCAGCGAGACAACCCGGTAACCCGGGTCCGAGATGCCAGGGGTGCCGGCATCGCTGATCAGGGCCACCGGCAGGCCGGACTCCACCAGGGAGACCACCTTTTCGGCGGCCGCAGCCTCGTTGTGCTCATGGCAGCTGATTACCCGCGCTTTTATCCCGTAGCGGCCGAGCAGCTTGCGGCTGTGGCGCGTATCCTCACAGGCCACCACCGGCACGGTTTTCAGCACTTCCACCGCGCGGCAGGTGATGTCCTGCAGGTTGCCCAGCGGCGTGCCGACCACGAACAGGCAGGCTGGAGTCGTTTGGATGGTTTTCATTTTCTAGAAGTCGGTGATAATGCGGCTGGCAGGCCCCTCGCGGATGCCCTCGGCGATCATCTCGTTGACCCTGTTCATCAGCTTGAGATAATTCTCCTGGCTGGCGATCAGCGACTGGATCTGTGTCTTGCTTTGAACCTGCTCCATGTACTCACTGTACTCTTTCTTGAATTCCTCGGTCATAGTCTCCCCGGCGCGTACCATCTGGGCCACTTTGTTCTCGTATTCCCGGAGTTTTTCCATCATCCCGGAGACTTCCCTGTCCTCGTTTACATCCTTGGTGGCCTGGTCGTAGTGCTTGTACTCCGGGGTCTGGGAGATCTGCCTGCCAAGCTGTCTGGCGCTGGTTTCTATATCCATCGTGCTTCTCCGTGGCAAATGGCGGAATTTTCCCGCTCATGGAAACAACGAATGCATAAGCGTCCTGTCAGCCCAAGATAGTCCCGATCCCCGGCCGTGTCAATGAAGCTGCCGCCGCTGCCGCAGGATCAGGGGCAAAGGCCCAGCCGCACGGAGAATACGGGCCCGCGGTATTGCCGGTCGAGGCTTTTCTCCAGGCAAAGGCTCACCCGGGTGCGGCTGGCCGTGAAACTGACCCCGGCCCCCACCCCGCTCTCCAGTCTTTCGAGTCCCCGGCTGAAAAGTGTCAGCGGGTCATTCCTGCGGGGGCTGTGAAAAGTGGTGCCGGAAGTGAAATACAAGTCAAGGCTCCAATTGTATGCCAGCCTGTTGAAGAAGAGGTCGGGCGGGGTTATCAGGCGGTGGAAGCCCAGGCAGATGTACCAGAGAC
Organism: Candidatus Glassiibacteriota bacterium; assembly: GCA_016934095.1. GTDB lineage: Bacteria > Gemmatimonadota > Glassbacteria > GWA2-58-10 > GWA2-58-10 > JAFGTO01. The sequence continues at coordinate 1,957 of JAFGTO010000205.1, read as the reverse complement.
GGTCTCCGCGGCGGTCGAAAAGGTCGAAGTCCGGCTCGAAAGTGTCGATGCCCCGGAGCAGGTCGCCGAGGCTGTAAAGCTTGTGCGGCGGCAGGGTCCGGTCGGAGGTCGCGGCCTTCAAGCCGGCGGAGAAGTAATTCAGCTCGCCCAGCTTGCGGTAAAAGCCGGCGGAGAGCTCGAACAGGCGGTAAGCGAAATCTCCGCCCAGGGCGCCGCTGCTTTCAAGGCCCAGGGAGCACTCCCAGCCTTCCGGGAAAGCGATGCCCCTGAGCAGGCGGTCCAGGCCGAGGTTAAGGCGAATCCCTCTGTCCGTGCCGTGTATTACCGACGGGTTTTCCCTGAGCAGGCCGGAAGAAAACATGGTCCAGACATTCGTGGCCTCCAGGCTCCTGACACGCTCGTGGTAGAAAGCCAGCCTCAGCCTCAGGCCGCCGCCCAGCTCACCTTCCGCATACAGCTCGCCTCCGCGCCGGTCATAGTAGTAGCGTCGGTCCTTGCCCAGGAACAGGAACGAGATACCCGCCCCCGGCTCGGAAGCACGCCAGTAGTCGCTGCTGGACCCGCCGGCACCCAGCTCCAGCCCCAGGTCCCAATTGTTTTTCCCGCGAAGCCTCCGGGTTATCCCCAGTCTGCCGCCCAGGGAGGAGCGGGCGCTGGGCACCAGCAGCTCGAAAGACAGCTCTGGATAGCGGCGGTCCGGGACAGTCTGCCTGGTCCCGCTGCCCGGATAGGTAAATGTCCTGCCGGCGGAGAGGTCAAACCCCCAGCCGGCCAGCAAGCCGTCCACCCGGTTGTAGGACGCCGGGGAAAAACCCGCCAGTCCTTTCAGCTTGAAGTTCCAGGCCGTTTCCTCGCTCCCGGCCCCTGCCGGGCCGGGCAGCGGCGGTGCTCCGCCGCTGCCACCGGCAGCGGACACGGCAGGCAGAAAGACCAGGGCTAAGAGGGCAACCCACAGGTTTCTCAACTTGAACAGGATCCTCGTAAGGCCACGGTACCGCCCTTCCCGGTCAGGAGTAAGATTCTTCCCGTGGTGTCAGGTCAATGCAGAAAAAACCCGGCCGGACAATGCCGCAGGCCCGGGCTCACCAAAAACACGTGTGCCTGCCGCCCACAGGGCGCGCCTGCTACCAGGGCAGCTCGGCGCGGGCATCCTCGGTAATAGAGAAATCATCCACCCAGACCGTGCCCTCCATCACCTGCACCCCGACCATAATATCGGTAGTCCTGGCGGAAAGCCTTCCCCTGAGCACGCACTCGGTCCATTGGTCCGCCACCCGGAATTCCCGGTGTATGATACTCTGCCTGCCGGGCCCGCCCGCTGTAGCGTCCGCGATGAAAACAGTCGCCGCCCGGCCCGGCCGGTCCGCCCGCAGCCAGACCCTCAGGCTGACATCCGAGGCCTGGTTGACCCGGAATTTCGTGCTGGCCAGCTTGGCCCAGACGCCGTGCTCGTTCAGCGCGACCTTGAAACACTGCCCGCCGCCGTGCGGCCCCTCTGATACCACGCCGTAGAAAGCCGGCTTCTGGAAATCATCCTTCAGCACGAGCTGCCAGGAGTCCTCAAAGTAATCCACTCCTTCCCTCAATTTGCCGCCTGCGGCCTCGAACCCGGGGTCAGGTATCTCGAGCTTGTCCACCACCGGGCTTTTCAGCTCCTGGGGGCGGTACTCGAGCTCCACCAGCGCGCACGGTCCGAACCTGCCCCACTTGTTGCGGCTTTTCAGCTCGAGCCGGTTGGGACCGGGCTCCAGCTCCCAGAGGAAACGGCTGCCGCAGGCAGACCAGTCGCCGGACCCGAGCCTGCGCCAGAAGCTGTCGAACCCTGGGGTATGAGTGGCCAGGCTCACCTCCAGCACGCCCTCATGGGTCGCAGGGCGCCTGAGGCTCACCTCCACCTCGTTGAGCGGGAAATTGAAGTCCTGCTCGTAGCGCACCAGGGGGCCGACCAGGGGCGGAG
>JAFGTO010000204.1 GCA_016934095.1 Candidatus Glassiibacteriota bacterium | reverse complement strand
GATACCACTCATCCATGCCCCAGAAATGCGCATCCTGCAATCTCAGCCCGAGCTCATTCACCAGCCTGGCCACCAGGGGGAGCTGCTCCGTGGGGCCTATCGGCCCGCAGATCCCCGCCGGGCTGTCGGCAGTGGCCTGCCTCCAGGCGCCGATATATTCCAGGGCCTCGGCCAGGTAAAACTCCTCGAGCGTATCATAAAAGACCACCCTGAATCCCTCTCTGGACAATCCCTGCAGGTCCCCGGGCCCCAGCCCGGCGGCGTCATTCAGGAGCTCGTCGTCGAGCGTGGTATAATCCCACCATTCCGGGGCCAGTATGCTGGTCTTACGGGCCATGCCTCCATCTCCTCGTCTTTTCAGGTTAACCGCCAAGTGCCGCTCCTCCAGTAACCGGCCGCCGGGCTAAACCGCCACGGCCTTGCCTGAGCGGGCAGACTGATAGCAGGCGGCGAGGACTCTCTGGCTCTGCAGGCCCAGGTCCGCGCCGGTGGACGGCTCGCGGCCGTCGATGACCGCCTGCGAGAACTCCCTGATCTCGGCGTAATAGGTATTCACCGGCTCCGGAGATATTATCATCCCCTGCCCTCCGGCACGGGCCTGGGCCGCATCGTACCCGGCGCCGTCTTCCGAGAGGAAGGCGGTCATCGAGCCGCTGTCGCCCTGCCCGATGGTCCCGGCCGCCAGGATGCTGCCTTTCGAGCCGTAGAGCTCCAGGACGTTCCGGCTGGCGTCATCCGGGATGCAGAAGAAAGTGTCAACCGTGGCCAGGGCCCCGCCGGCAAAGGACAGGCAGGCCACGGCGCTGTCCTCGGAACGGTAGGGGTGAACCGAGCTGTTGACAAAGCAGCTTACTTTCTCCACCCGGCCGAAAAACATCTCCAGCAGGTCGATACAGTGCCCGCCCATGTCTATCAGCGACCCGCCTCCGCCCGAGGCTGGGTCCTGGCGCCAGGCGCCCTCGAGGGGCGGATACCAGCACGAAAGCTGGGCGCGGCCGTAGACCGGCTTACCCAGCCGGCCTTCCTCGATCATCCTGAGGGCTTCCAGGTGCCGGGTGTGGAAGCGCATCATGAAAGCAGTGCCGAGGGCCGCTTTCGCCCGGCGGCAGGCGGCTATCATTTGCTCGGCCTGCTCCACGGTCAGGCCGAGGGGTTTTTCGCAGAGGACATGTTTACCGGCGCCGGCACAGGCCAGCGTCTGTTCGCAGTGCAGGCCGGCCGGGGTGGCTACGTAGACTGCATCTATCCCCTCCAGGAGCAATTGTTCCAGGCTCCCTGAGGCTTTCGCGCCGAACCGCCTCGCCACCTCCAGGTTGACTGCCTGATCGGTGTCATAGACCGCTACCAGCTCGGCGTTCTCTGCCGGTACTATCCCTTCCGGGATGGTCCTCCTCCTGGCGATACCCCCCGAGCCTATTACTCCCCAGCGGATTATTTCCGGCATCCGGTTCACCCCTTTCCCGTTAAAGCCGGTTATTGCCCGGTTCATCCGGAGAAAGCCCTGATCACCTTGACCAGGGCATCCCCTATCTGCTCGCAGTCCCGGCCGGTAAAGGTCGGAAAGGCGAAACAGGTAAAAGTGTGGCTCTGGTGCCAGAGAGCGTTGGGCACCTCGACCTTGCTGTAGTCCACGCTGGCGGGGTCGGCGTACTCCGCGGAAGTGAACGGGAAGCCGCTCCCGCCGAAAGCGTTATGCTCGCGGAAAGCCCTCTCCGTATGGCACTGCGGCCAGAATACTTTCCAGCACGGAGCGCCCTCGGCACAAACCGCCGCCACGAACTGCCCCAGATCGCAGGACATGTTCTCGATATCCAGGGAAAACGCCATCACGTACCAGCCGTTTTGCCGCTCGGCTGTATCTATGGGCCTGTATTTTATCTGCGGCAGGTCTTTCACCTTGTCCATGATAATATTGGCGTTGCGCCTGCGGTTGGGCATGTTCCAGGTGTCCATCCGGTCGAGCTCCGCCAGGCCTACGGCCGACTGCATCTCTGTCATACGGTAGTTCCAGCCCACCCGGTTGTGGATATAAGGCAGCTTCTGTTCGAGCTCGAGGAGGTTCATCCGCCGACGGACATCGTAGCCGTGGTCGCGGAAGCTGCGGGCCTGCCAGGCCCACTCTTCATTATCGGTAGCCACCATGCCGCCCTCGCCGCCGGTGGTGAAAGTCTTGTTCTGGCAGAAACTGCAGGCGGCCATGTGCCCGATAGTGCCGGTCTTGCGGCCCTTGTACGAGCCGCCGAAAGCTTCCGCGTTGTCCTCGACCACGTACAGGCCGTGCCTTTCGGCAAAATCGACAACCCTGTCCATATCGCAGACATTGCCGTACAGGTGTACCGGCATGACCGCCCTGGTCCGCTTGTTGACCAGCTTTTCGGCCGACTCCACGCTGATACAGTGGTCGTCCAGATTCACATCGGCGAAACGGGGGACCGCCCCGGCCTGGACCACCGAGAAACTGCTGGCGATGAACGTGTAGCTGGGCACGATGACCTCATCCCCGGGGCCGATCCCCAGCACGGAGAGGGCTACGTGCAGGGCCGCGGTACCGGTGGCCGTGCTGACAGCATACCTGCTGCCCTGCCACTGCGCAAACCTTTTCTCGAACTCCATGCCCTTGGGCCCTGTCCAGTAATTTACCTTGCCGGACCTCAACACCTCCTCCACGGACCTGATCGCTTCCTCGCTGAACCGGGGCCACCCGGCCAGCTCGTTCGTTACCGCCCTGGGCCCTCCGTCTACAGCCAGTTTCTCGGACATTTCAAGCACTCCGTAAGATTAAGGTTCGCAGCCCGTCCCATTCACCAACAAGCATGTCTGCACCCCGGCCTGCATTAGGTAATTATTCATGTAACCGGGCATACCCGCCGGTATGCCCGGGCAAAAGCTGTTAATACTGTAAAAATGTCAGATAATGAACAAATTTCATGCTATCCCAGTGGTTCTATGACGATTTCAACCTCTCTGCCGGCCGCGTCATCCAGCTCGAAAGTCAGCACCTGCTGTCTCCAGACAGAAAAGCTCAGCCACCCGGGGCATTGGGCCGGGCCTCCGGCCGTGTCGAACACCCGGTCTCCGTTGACCTCCACGGAAAAGCTCCGGTCCGGCAGCCTCCCTACAGTTACGAATACCCGCCCGGCGCCGGAGAACCTCAGGTCTATCCTCCGCTCGCCGGCGCGGTAAGCCGCCCGCTCGAGATCGATGTCTCCACCGCGGATATCCACTACCGGCAGCGCTGGGTCCGGCTCTCCCAGCTCGACAGTGACCTCCCCGGCCCGGCCGGGAGCCAGCACGGGCAAAAGGACATGGCTGCGGCCGCCGGCCAGCAGGTACTCCCCGCCGAGCGACACCGAGCGGACCGGCCTGTCCGGCAGGAACAGGGTATATCCGTAAACCGGCCCGGTCCCGCGGCAGTTCTCGAAAGAGAAATGCAGGGTGTTTTCACCGGTCTGGCTGAAACCGGCTGATATTTGTTTCGAGGAATTAACGTTATAGAAAAGATACCTGTAAAGATTGACCGGTTTGAACCCCGGCGTCGAGACCAGCCGGTCCACCATGGTGTGGAAGGTGTTATGGACCTGCTCCAGGGTGATGAAGGCCGGGTGCACGTGGGGAGTGGCCGGTACGTTACGCGCCCTGCAGGAGTCGAGCACTGCGATCAGCGCATCCATGGCGGACGGGTCCCTGAGATAGCTGTCCTTGGAGCCGCCGAGGACGCTCAACAAGTAGGTATGCGGATCGTCTCCCGGAAACGACAGGTACGGGACCGGGTAGGTGGAAGAGAAACCGTTGTAGGCTTCATCGCACCAGATGAAATACTCATCCGGCCAGGCTTTCTCCACGGTCTCCAGCATTTCCCTGCCCCAGAACGACCCCCTTTTCCCCTGGAACCTCTTGCCCGAGTCGCGCACCAGGTGGGGAAACTGGCCGCTGGCACGCCGGAGATCCTCGACAGTCTGCCGGATGAACTGCGGGTCGAACCCGTAGCGGGCGGCGCTGTAGTACAGGCCGGCCAACTGGCGGTAGCGGTTCATCAGCGGCCATTCTTTTGCAGTAATCGGCCTGGCTTCCGCCCCCCAGCCCTCGAGGAAGACTCCCTGGAGGTCGTGCTCGCAGAGTATCCTGCCCATCTCGGAGATACGCTCGTCGAACATCTCGCCCGTACCGGTGTCCGGGAAAGAGGTGGTGTCGAAGGTGGGCAGGTAGGTCCAGACGACCCCATTGGGCAGGTAGTGCCGCTGGGGCACAGCCAGGCCGGCCAACTCGAAGAGGTTGCGCAGCAGCCCGTTCCATGACTCACAGCCTCCCTGCAGGACCCAGCAGAAAAGGCCCCTGCCCTCGGATGCCGTACTTAAAGCGAGCTGGCCGGCCAGGTCGAGGAAAGGAAGGGCCTGGTAAGCGGCCGCGCCGCCGGCAGGAGTCCTGGCCAGGAAAAGGGACTGGCCGGCCTGGATGATTTTTTCCACACCCTCCCGGCGGCCGGCGAACGAGAGCTCCTGGCCGTGTCCTCTTAAAGACTCGTAGGCATGGATCAGACTCAGGTCCCGGGGCTCGGCTGTCCCGGCATACGCCGGGTAACCCTCGACATCCACGTGCGGCGGCCCCCGGCGCGGAGGCGCCGGGGCCAGGATGTCCCGCGGCCATGGGTCCCGCTGCGCATCGCTGTCATCGCTCCACCAGGCCATGAAGTAGCTGAAAAGGTAGTCCCCGGACGCGGGAAACCCGCTGACGTCTTTTACCTGGAGACACCACTGCTTCCCGGTGCAGCCGGCCAGCTCGCTCAAGGGTGCCACAGGCTCGAGCTCGAAAAAATCGAGCCATGCCCTGTCCTCGCCCACCGGTCCCTCCAGGTACAGCACGCCTCCAAGCCGTACATAGGAGATCAGCGCATTCTTGAGTCTCGCGGCGGCCGGCCCGCTCCAGTCCGGCACCCAGGGGACAACCACCATGAAATACAGCCCGAGCATCTCCTCAGCTTTCAGGCTGGACATTTCCCTTAGCCCCACCGGCTTCAGGTAATTACCGTAGGCAGTGCATTCCATCACCTGCAAGGCCGCCCGGGCGAAACAAGTCAGACCTGCCTGGGCATAGACCCGGTCGAGCTCCTGGTCTGTCCCGGTGCCTGCGATAAAAGCGATCGCTCCCGGCTTTTCCCGGGGCGGTGAGCTCCGAACCCCGGCAGGCCAAGCCAGCAGCAGGGCGACCGCCGGACATACGACTCCCCTGAATGAAAAAAGATACCTGCCTCTCATTCTTCTCCCCGCCGCCCGGCAGCGGCCTGAAGGCCGTCCGGGCAACAAGTACCAGTCATTCCACCTTTCAAAACAGCCAGTCCCCCATATCCGGCCCTGAAACCTGGAAGCACCCGGGCGGCTTCCGGGAAACAGCTTTCCGGGGCCTGCTCCTGCAGGGCAGTCCGCTCAGAGCTCCTGCAGCTTGATAATCCAGCTTATGACCTGGTCCCTGGTGCCGGCGAAAGCCTCGGGTGTCCAGTCTCCGAACTCGTTTAGCATGGTCCGCTCATCGATGTCGCAGCGGCCGCGGAGCCTGTCGAGGAATTCCTCAGCCTGCCCAGCCGCTTCGGGGTGGGAGGCGGCCTTTTCACGGGCCAGCTTCTCCAGTTGGTAGATAAAGCGCACGTCGTCGATCCCCTCGCGCAGGGCCTCCCAGTTGGGAGAGGGCAGCGGCCCCCCGGGATGAGGGTAAGCCAGGTTCCAGTCGGTGTAAGGGTGGTCCAGGTCCTCGTAGGGGTTGCCCCTGGAGTTCTCGGCAGTGTTGAACCCCCAGGAGTTCATCCCGTCCAGGTCCTGCCGCCAGGTGTAATAGCCGTAGACATAGCGGCTGTAGCCGGGATTTATGCTGTTAATCGCCGAGTTGTCGTACTCCCAGACCGGCCGCTCTGACTTCCTTTCCTTCTCCCCGGGGCCCAGGGTCTTCTTATGGCTCTGGCTGTCGTTCTCGATGTCGAGCAGCCTGCCGCCGATATCGGTGCTGGACATGGTCCGCGCACCGCGCACCTGCTTGATCGCCTTGAGCAGGTCGAGGGTGATTTTCTGCCGCGAGGCTATGCGCGGCTCATCGATGGGCACGAAATACACCGGCGGGCCATCCAGCTCCCGGGCCAGGCCGAGCGCCGTCTGCACCAGCTTTTTGGCCCTGGCGGGGTGTATCGCTGGGTCGTAGAGCAGCACGCTCCCCGGGTGCTGCTTCTTGGCTGCCTGGAGGTAATGGGCGAAATACCAGTATACCGGGCCGGTGAAGCCAACTTCCTTAGCTCCCCTGATCATGCCCCTGAGATGCTCCAGGCGCGGGGTGCCATCCGCGTTCCACTGGAAATAGAAAGGGCTGGAGACATCCACCGTGGTCAGGCCGTGGTCCCTGAAGTCCCGGAACACCGCCACCCCGTCCCGGTAGATCTTCTCCCGCTCTTCAGCGTTCCATTCCTTGGTTTCCAGCTCAAAGAACTCGTAGGTCATGAACATGCTGTAGGCGATCCCCGGGACCGGCTCCAGGGTTATAGGCAGGACCTCGACCGTGAGCGGGAGCTCCACGGCCCGCTCTTTTTCCGGCACTATACGGATACTGCCGCGGTACAGGCCGGGAGCTGTGGAGCTGTCCGCATGGACAGTCAGCCAGAAACGGGTCGTATGACCGAGCGGGATGCAGGTGCAGTCCGTGCGCTCGAGCAGGCGCGGCAAGAGGCGGTATCTAGTACCCCCGCTGCGTACTTTCACTGTCTTGACCACGTGGACAGCCACGTCGTCCGGGGAGATGACCCGGCCGCCGGGGCCGCTCAAGTCCCCGACCAAGACCCTGACCCGGCCCAGCTCCCTGACCGGGTACAGCGAGAAAGTCAGCGGCTCGAAATCGCTGCGGGCCAGGCGGACTCTCAGGGAATCCACCTTTTCATCCGCCGAGGGGACAGTCCAGGGATAGACGTAGCGCAGGCAGGAGCGGCTGAAAACCACGCAGCCCTGCGAGACATCGCCGCTGCCGAGCGGGAAAGGCTCCTCTTCCGGCCGGTCGACCTCCTCGGTAAAGCCTTCGGGGTCGGGAGAGCTGAACTTAGTGGTGATATGCTCGCCTTCTTCCCCCCAGACCGGGATACGGAACACGGCCGGCCGGGACCTGCCATCCTCCGGGACCAGGCTCAGGGTTATCGGCACGGCCTCCCCGAGCGCAGGGTCAGGGCTGTTCTTCTGCGCAAATATCCGGATGCCCATCCCCCTGGGGTTAAGCTCCTCGGGCAATGAAATGCTCAGGCTGT
>JAFGTO010000203.1 GCA_016934095.1 Candidatus Glassiibacteriota bacterium | reverse complement strand
CCGGCCATCCAGCTCAGGTGGCCCCCGCCGGAGACTCCGTTGATGGTCAGCCTGCTCCTGTCCACCTCGGGCCGGGTCAGCAGGTAGTCCACCGCCCGCATGGCGTTCCAGACTTCGATCCCGATCGGGGTGTAGCCGCGCGAGTACCAGTCTCGCATGTCCCAGGCATGGGTCCCGCGGTGCACGCCGAAAACCTCCGCCACCTGGATGGGATCCACCACCAGGCAGACATACCCGCTGCGCACCCAGGGGATGGCGTAATTCTGGCGCAAAGCCTTGGCGCCGTAAGTGTCGCTGGAATGTCCGGGCCCCCAGAGGACCGCAGGGAAAGGCCCCTTGCCTTTTTTGGGCTTGTAGAGGTTGGCGGTAACGTAGAACCCAGGCAGGCTCTGAAAGTACAGGACCTCGATGGTGTATTCCTTGCGCTCCACGGTGCGCACTATTGTAGCCTCCAGCGGAGTGCGGGCGGGCAGGGGGTCCAGGCCGATCATGAAGCGAAACTCTTTCAGCAGCCGCGGCCGCTCGGCCTCGAGCTTTTCTTTCGAGTCGATCCTCGACCAGGCTTCCTGCTGCAGTTTCTCCGCCTCCGCTTCCAGGTAGCGCTCCATCCGCTCCCGGTCCAGGGACACGGTTTCCACGTCGAAATCCTCAGCCTGCAGCGGTACGAGGCAAACCACGCCCGAGAGCAGCAGGCAGAATCCCGTTCCGGCAAGCCTTCCCTTGAGAGAAATCATTCCAGGCTCCTTAGCTATGAAAGCATGATGATTTAGAGGCGTGTTGAAATATTGAGAATTCAGGTTATAAAGGCTGTCAAGGGCCGTTTCCCCTGGTGGGACAACGACATGCCGCGAGGGAATTATAATTGCATAATATATTAAATATTATACAGTTACATTGGAAACGGCTTGCCTCGCCCTTGACAGCCACGAAGCAATAAATTTCACCATGGGGCGTTGAGTTGTTTTTTCAACGCCCCTTTAATATTGACATTTCCCCGGGTGAATTGAAAGTTACCTGAGGCTGCAGCAGATCTCCGGCGGCCGCCCCGGCAGGGGTACTGCCGGGGACACGGTGTATTCTCATTTTTGCAACCGGTATTTACGAAAATGAGAAGACTCCTGCAGCCCGGGATCAGTATAACTTTTTTCAGGCTATTAGTATATAACGTTGGGTGATTTCAGGCATCCTTTTTGTTTGCAATAAGCAGACCTTGTCCCTGGTACCGGTTTTTTTCTTGACATTGCGACGCCGCTGAGAATTACCCCCGAGCCTGAGGTGTAACATGCCCCCCTGCGTTTTGCGTTCAAGTGCTGTCCTGCTGCTCGTATTATTGCCTGCCGCCGGCGCTTTGGCCCGACCCGTGCCGGAGTTTTTCAGATCGCGGGTCGAGGATGTCGGGGAGGCGGTAGGCGCGGTAACCAGGGGAGTGGTGAGGCTGGAAGCGGTATCCGCCGGGGGGCGCCCGGTTTACTCGGTCAGCTACGGGGAGGCGGACCCTTACAGGCGCACGGCCAATTTCGCCTCGGCCGCACTGAGCCACCACCCGGAGGCTTTCGCACTCAGGGCGCCGGGTGCCAAGCCGGTGCTGATGGTCGTGGCCGGGGTGCACGGGGCCGAGGTCGAGACCGTGGCCGGGGCGCTTAACCTGATCCGGGTCATGGAGACCGGCAGCGACTTGCGGGGCCGGGCCTGGCCCGAGCTGGCCGAAAAAGCCTCGCGCTTCCGCCTGGTAATCATGCCCTGCTGCAACCCGGATGGCAGGGCCAGGGTGGCGAAGGACGGTTTTGTCGGCCTGCCGGCGGACACCATGCACTATTACGGCCAGGGCACCACCTCCGCGGGGAAGCTGTACAACTGGCCGTGGGTCAAAGAGTTCCACCCCATGGTGGGTGATGTCGGCTTCCTGGGCGGGTATTTCAACGACCAGGGGGTCAACCTGCAGTGCGATGACATGTTTTTCCCGATGGCCGAGGAGACCCGGGCCATCCTGCGCCTGGCCAGGCTGGAAGCCCCGGACTTCGTGGTCAATGTCCACTCGCACGAGGAGCGCGGCGAGTTCCTCTTATGCGCCTTTGTCCCGCCGGCGATGAAACTCAGGAGCAAAGAAATAGCCGACCGCTACCTGGAGGTGATGAAAAAAGAGGGCGTGCCCGCGTGCCACTTCACCAGGTCGATCGAGGACGCCCGGGCAGACTGGGCCATGGACCTGACAGATGCAGTCTACCATTTATCCGGGGCAATGTGCATAACTTTCGAGGGCCCCCAGGGCTGCTCGGACAGCCTGGAATGGGCGATCGGTTACGAGGGCATCCTGGATACCCACCTGATCATGTACCGCGAGCTGCTGAGGATCGGCCTCGAGCCGGGCGGCTTCCGGGGAAAGCCGGGAGTTCGCCGCGGAAACTGGAAAGAGTGACCTGCGCCGCTTCAGGCCGGGCGCGAGATAATTAACCGGCAGTGCGGCGGAATGTATTATATTTATAGTGGTTGTCAAAATAATTTTCCGAATTGATTTTTTTCGGGGGAGGGCGGAAACCTTCCTCACGGGTTCTCCGCCCTGACCCGTGCCCCCTGCAATTTATTTTAAAAGGTAAAAACTTTTGACAATCGCTCTAACATCTCATCAAAGACAATTCGCAGGGAGAAGCGGAACGTGGAGATAAGCTATGAGCCCCTGGAGCTGAGGGTAAGAAACACCTTGAACATCGCCCACGAGGGGTTCTCCGATGATGTTTTCCACAACGTGCTGGTGCGGCTGGAGCACGAGGGCGTTACCGGGCTGGGGGAGTCTGCGCCGTTCTTCATCTATGGCGAAAACCAGCGTACCGTGCTGGCAGCCCTGGAGACCCTCGCCCCGGTAGTCCGGAAGGCCGGGGACCCCTGGCGCGCTGAGCGCCTGGTGGAAGAGCTGGACAGGGCCCTGGGGAGGAACTGGTCGGCAAAGGCGGCGGTCGAGATGGCCCTTTACGACCTGCAGGGCAAGCTCTGCGAAAAACCCCTGCACTGCATGCTGGGACTGAGGGCAAAGGATACCCCGCTTTCGAATTTCACCCTCTACCTGGATGGAACGGAAGCCCTGCACGACCAGCTGCGCCTGGTGGCGGACTGGCCGGTGCTGAAAATAAAGCTCGGCGGGCCGAACGACCTGGAAGTGATGGACCTGGTGCGCAGCGAAGCGCCCCGGGCGGTTGTCCGAGTGGATGCCAACGCCGCCTGGGAACCCCGTCAGGCCCTGGAGATGATCAGGATACTGGTGGACTACGAGGTGGAGTTTGTCGAGCAGCCGCTGCCGGCCGGCGACATCGACGGCATGAAGTGGCTGCACAGCCGGAGCCCGCTGCCGGTTATCGCCGATGAATCGTGCCTGCGGCTGGAGGATGTCCCGCAATTATGCGGCCGGTTCGACGGTATCAATATCAAGCTGACCAAATGCGGCGGTATCCGCCACGCCCTCAAGATGATCGCCTGCGCCCGGGCACTGGGGCTGAAAGTCATGCTCGGCTGCATGGTCGAATCCAGCATCAGCCTGAGCGCCGCCGGGCAGATCAGCCCGCTGGCGGACTACCTGGACCTGGACGGCAACACCCTGCTCGAGCAGGACCCTTTCGTGGGCATGAAATTCGACAGGTGCAGGCTCACCCTCCCCGCGGAACCCGGCCTGGGGGTGAGGCCCGCAGGTTGAGATTACCTCTAAATCAGGCGCTCTCTCCCGCCGGCTCCCTGATTATCAAGCCCACCCACAGACCCGCCAGGGTCATCTCGACCACTGTGCCGAGAAACCAGACCAGTGCCATATAGTACGGAATGGGCATCACCGAATAGGTGCCGTAACCCATCGAGATCCCCCACATGATACCCATCAGCAGGCCGTAGGCCACTCCCGTGCATACTCCCTTGCCGGCAATGTACCTTGCGTAGAGATAGACAAAGATTATCGCCACTACCAGAGAGTTGAAATACATCAGCCCCATTTTCATCTCTTCCATGGGCCGCCAGAGCTGGGCGGTGGCAGCGTACGTGCAGCCGAGAATCAGCCAGTGGATGACAAAATCCAACAATGCCCACGAGATAAAGACGGCCGCCACTGCCAGGATGCCTCTTTTCATTTTCTGCAACCCTCCTTTCTCTTTTCGACAGACCGCAGTCCGGCTTGCATCCCGGAAAGCGGGACCGGTGTCCCGGAAGAAAGCACACGAGCCTACAGAGTGAATGTCTTGACGAACGGAGGCGACCCGTTTAACGGGCCGTGGAACAATGATATATTCAGTCGCTGCGGGGTTCAAGTCTTTTAGCCCGGTGCCTGCAGGTGCCGCTCCAGGAAGTCTGCCATGCTCATGGATGGTTTTTTCAGCCCGGAACCTGAAAACCGTCCGGCTCATTTGGCCCCGGCAGAGGTGGTAAAGGCAAAAACCCGGCCCCACTCCCCGATATGGCCCTTGTCGTCCCTGGCCCGCACCCTCCAGTAGTAGGTGGTCCCCGGGTTGAGAAAACTCTCCGGGACTTTCCACTCGCACTTGTCCGAGCCGACATTCTGAAAGAGGGTCATCGACACCGGCCAGCGGCAGTCCGGCCTCAGGCTGACCATCACCTGGTAGTCGGCCACCCGGTCCCCCGGTTCCGGGTCGGCGGCTGGGCTCCATTTGAGGGTGGGGGCCAGCTTTTTCACCGGGGCCGGCCCGGCCGGTGAGACCGCCTCGGTTACCCGGCCCGGCGGTCGATTGCCTGTCGTTTCGCGCCAGGAGTGGGTAATCCGCACTGTCCTCGGGCCGGGCGAGCTGTCCCGGTAGCGGACCACGTTCCTGCCGGTCGAGAGCGCCGGCAGGCTGTGGGGCGAGACCTGGAGGTCGCTGACCGACTTGAACCAGCCCACCCCGGCCTGGGCCGGCGGGTCGGACTCGCCGCTGCCTTTCAGGGCGAACCCGACAGCATAGTCATAGACCGGTGCCGCGGAGAGCAGGCTCTGGTCGAGGTCCAGTTCGAGATTTTCTGTCCCGCTGCCCCAGCGGAAAGTATACAGGCCGCCCGGGCCGAGCTCCGGCTCGCCGAAAAAGACACTGGCCAGGTTGTCTCCGCTGCCCTCCTTGACCAGGCTGCACCAGAACCTCCCCCCCACCACCGGGTAGGGGCTGTGGATGGGGATGGTGAAGCGGGCCGGGCGGGTGTTGAGCCGGCTGTGCAGCTCTGCCACGTGGATCGCCGGGCCCTGGCTGTCCCGCTGCCTGGTGGTGACATTCTCGATCACCCTGAGGTAGTCCAGCACGTCGGTCTTTTCCAGGTCCGGCTCCCAGACCAGTTGGCCGTTGGCGTACCTTTCCGGGACCAGCGGCCGCTTGTCCCGGCCCTCGTGCTTGTTCAGCACCGGCTCCCACCAGCGGATGAGCTTCTCACCCGGCTTGAGGGTGCAGGACATGTTGTAGTCCCTGCCGATCTCGCTGTCGTAGCTGTGCTCCTCGTAGTTGTCTTTGTAGGAGACAATGTAGCGGACGAATTCCCGGTTGCGGCCCGGCGGGTCGGGCTGGCGGACCCAGGGGTCGCGCGGGTGTATGGTCCGCTCGATCAGCCAGGCATCCTTTTCCAGCTCGGCCAGGCTGGCGATGGTGCGGTTGTCGCGGGCCAGGTAGAAGACCTTGACATTGCCGTCCAGCATGTGCCAGCCGCCGTCGTAGTAGACCTCGGAGATGGTGTGCCCCCAGATCTCCTGGACCCTCGCCTGCAGGCCGGCCGCAGCCCAGAGGGCCTTGAGCCAGGCTGCCGTATGCCCGCAGATGCCATAGCCGTAACCGTTCATCGCCCTGACCGGGTGCAGGGCGCTGTGGTCCTGGGGTGAGCGCTGGAAGCGCTTCCAGTGCACCCACTGCCAGATGGCCAGGGCTTTTTCCTCTTCCGTGTCGCAGCCGGCGGTGATCTCCCCGGTCATAGCAGCGATATCGTACCAGTCGTAGAGTCCGTTGACACTCAGCCGCGGGTCGATTACCGGGGTGTCGCCCAGGTTCTCGATCACCACCTCCACGTTTTCCGGGTCCAGGGTGCCGCCCACCTCGATGGCGTATTCCGCCCGTGGTTCGGTGATCACCTGGGAATGCGTCTTGATCTCCGGTCCTTCTTCTGCCGCGGCCCACAGAGGGCAGGCCAGGATGAAGATCATCCACAGTGCAGCTTTCTGGTAAATACCGGACATGGTTTTCTCCGTGGCTCAGGTTAAAATTCCCATTCCAGGCCGAATACAGGCAGCAGGCCCCACTGGTCTTCCCTGTCCCGCCTGTTTTCAATCTCGTTCCAGTAATAGAGGGGCGTTGCAAAATGACCTCAACTGCCCGTGGTGAAATTTATTGCTTCAGGGGCTGTCAAGGGCAAGGCAAGCCGTTTCCAGTGTAACTGTAAGAATTTTTATATGTTATGCAATTAAGGCCTTCTTAACTCATTTTGTTGTCCCAAGAGTGGAAACGGCCCTTGACAGCCTTAATACCCTAAATTCTAAATATTTCAACGCGCTTATAGGTTGCAATGTTTTTATGATTATAAACATTCCAGATATCCCAGTAAAGGATCAGGTTGGAGCTCTTGAAATTAAAGCGGCGGTCCAGGCGGAAGTTCAGGGAATGGTAGTCCGGGTGGCGCTCGCCGTTGATCCGGTCTCTCCGAACCCGGTCGAGACCGCGGTACCTGGTCTGGTAGACCGAGCCTCTGACCAGGCCGTAGGAATCCTCCTACAGCTTCTTCTGGATCACCAGCTCGACCCCTCTGGAACAGGCTTTGCCGCCATCGACCAGGACCTCCGGGTTGCCGCCTTCATCCGCGGGGAACAGGGCAGGAACTAACTCCGGGGGTTTTTTCATGGTTTTTTCTTTTCTGTCAGGTTCGGTGGAGCCATTGGTCCGAAAAGTTTGTTTTCTGCAACGGCCCAATATAATATACCTTGTCAGCTCTTGATTAGAGAGGCGCTGCAAAAAGGCCTCAGCGCCCCGTGGTGAAATCTGTTGCGTCATGGGCTGTCAAGGGCAAGGCAAGCCGTTTCCTATGTAACTGTAAGATTTCGGATATGTTATTCGATTAATGCTCTCTTGCCGCAGGTTGTTATCCCAAGAGTGGAAACGGCCCTTGACAGCCATTATATCTTAACTCCTTAATACTTAAACAAGCTGGAGAGCTGCCTGCCCGGAGATTCTTCCGGGAGGCTTTCACGGCCGGCAAAGAAGTGTTAGATTCCTT
>JAFGTO010000202.1 GCA_016934095.1 Candidatus Glassiibacteriota bacterium | reverse complement strand
GGTATTGATCGGGCCGCCGTCTGCATCGTTCCCGTCGCGGTCGGCCAGCTTGACATTAATCCCGATCTGGATCCTGCGGTCCCACTCGATGCCGCGTCCGTTCATGCCCCACGGTATGAACACTTCCAGCGTCCAGTTACCGGAGGTCTCGCTGCCCGGGGTCGCGCCGTACTCGATTCCCGCGGTGGAGAGGTCCGAATACCAGCTGCCGAAGCCGGTCGTGGCGTTGGGGTCGCTGCTCGGGCCGCCCTTGTACAACTGGCCGCCCTCGGGAGTCAGACCGAAATGCACCACGGAGCTGTCGGCATTATCGTAATCGCCGTCCCAGTCGAAATAGACCTCGATGCCGTCTCCCTCGTAAGCGCTGCGGGGAAACTCGGGTGTCAGATATATGTCATCCGTGGCATCCACGGCGATATAGATACCGTCGTAGTCCCAGGCCATATAGAGGTCCGCCTTGAAATCGGCGTCGCCCAAGGTGGAATCCACCGAGGGCCCGAGCACGACAGCGCCGGCTGCGACTGCCGATTCGCCGTACTCGACCTTGTTGGCGCTCTCCAGGTCCCAGTCGCTCAAGTCCCCGTCCAGGGTGATCGTCCTGGCGCTGAAATCGTCCGCCGTGATGGTCTTGTAGTCCTTCTCGGGGGTCTCCAGGGTGACCACGTTGGACAGGGCTGATTCGTTCATCTGTTCATCGCTGACCACGATGGCCAGGTAATAGGTCAGGCCGCCCTTGAGGTTGGTCAGGGTCAGGGTCTCGGTCGAGCCCGCCTCTTCGGGCGTCGGGACTCCGGTGGCAGCGGTGGCCTGAGCGAAGTTCCCGGCGTTGATCTCCTCGGTGCCGTAGCGGACATCATAGCTGAAGGCAGTCCCCTCGCTGCCGTCGTCTCCTACCGCGGTCCAGGTGATAGTAGCGGTCTTGTAGTCCGCGACCTCGACAAGGGTAAGGTCGGATATCGCCGAGGGCGGCACGACATCCTGCTCGACAGAAATGCTCTCGACCTTGATATCGTCGAACATCACCTTGTCGTTCTGCGAGCCCAGGCCCAGCTTGCCGCCCCAGGGCAGGTCCGGGATCACCGCGTTATAGATCTCCATCTCATCCAGGTAGACGATGATCTGCTGGCCGCGGCGCTCAATGACCACTTCCTGGTACTCCTCGCTGACCACGTCCTGGCCCGGACCGGCCTCCAGGTAAGGGGGGTCGTAGCGGTAGACCGCCTCGGCCGCCGGGTTAAGGTCAGTCCTGGGACTGAGAGGGCTGAACTCCAGGATACCGTCCGTATCCCTGGGATCGCCGGTGGAGTTGACACCGACATAGTAATAGTGGTCTTCGCTGAAATAGTTGAAAATCACGGCGAAGTCTTTATACGATTCCATCACCTCCAGCCCGGAGCGTGCATGACGGGCCCAGACCGTGATCCTGAAGTTGAAATCCAGCTCCAGATCGTCGAGGATGATATATTCGCCCAGTGAGTAGCCCAGCCCGAACTCGAAGGAAACCGGCACGATCGCCAGGGAATTGTCGCCGAAATCCTCGGCTACTTCCCAGTTCTCCGCGTGCAGGGGGGTCCAGCCGTCTGCCACTCCGTCTTCGAAATCATCCTCAAAGATGACCTCATCCTGGGCGAAAAGCGGCAGAGCGAGAAATACGGACAAGAGCACCGGCAAGAAACGAGAGAGGAACTTTCTCTCCTTGATCATATGAAACTCCTCCTAAGGCCAGGTTGAATAGTTATACCGGGGCCAGAGGCTCCCGGTACCCGGAAAGGTTTCCTGCAGGCTTGTATCAGCAGGGAAAGCCGGTCCGGGAAGAATCGATATCTGAATTGGTCATAGACCTCCTTTGAGACTGTTGACAACCAGCGAGGAACGGAATAAGGGAAACAGAATTGCTACTGGTGTTCTTTCAGAAACAGGATCAGGTCGGCGACATCGGTAACGTTCGCCTGCCCGTCTCCATTGAAATCATACTCCTGGCTCGATCCCCCGGAGACCCCTGCCAGCAGGCTGAGCAGGTCGAAAATGTCCAGGCTGCGGTCGCCGTTGTAATCTCCATCCAGCAGGACAGCTTCGAAATGAACGTCTATGGATTCCGAGTCCGAGATTACCACCACGGAGCAGGGAGGATAAAAACGGTAGTCCGCATGTGCCGGCCGGACAGTGTATTTGCCCTGCGGCAGCCCCGGGAAAAAGAAGCCCCCGGAGGAAGAGGAAACGGCTGCCTCACTGAGCAGCAGGCTTTCCAGGGAGACAGCAATGCCCTCGATCCCCCTGCCCCGGAGGACAACCCCGCCGTGGATGGCCGCACTCCCGGTCAGCTCCACTCCCGGCAGGAACTTGATGCCGGCAAGGCGGTTGCCGGCGTAACTGGTGTTGTTTTCGGTGTCGCAGATATTGAGGCTGAATTCACTGCGCTGGTAACGCTGGCCTGCTTTGACCAGGATGCGGTTTATCCCGGCGCTGACCCGGATGTCGATCACCTCGTTGGGCAGGCGGTGCCTCCTGCTGCCGCTGTAGTCGTACACCAGCTCACCGTTCAGCCACACTTTGAGGTCCTGCCTGGAGCCCAGCCAGATCCGGGCTGCGGCGTCTTCCGGGGCGAGCAGGTACGAGAAAGCGTAGTAGACACAGTCGGCAGAGCTCAGGAAATAGCCGGCGGGATCGATAACATTGTCGAAAAAATAAACCGGCTCGGTCCAGCCGTCCTCTCCAGGCAGCGGCGCCGCAGTCGATTCTCCTTCCAGAAAATCCGTGTCCATCTCCAGGCCAGGGAAAGGGCCGCTGAGCAGCCAGACCCGGTTGCTCTGGCCGTAATAGGGATACCTGGAATTCCGGTATTCGGCATCCATCATGCTGCCGGACTTGATAAAAGGCGTGGCTGCCTGTTCAATGCCGGCCCCTGCAACCTCGATCATCTCCAGGTCGTTCTGGCCCAGCCCGGAATAGGCGGCCAGGCAGATGTGTTCCACGTCATCGGGGTTGATGTCCATCAGGCGGGCGCAGACCGCATCCACGCTGACAATGTCGCGGCCGGCCACTACCATGTTCCTGCGCTTGGAGATGCCAGTAGTGTATTTGGATTTTTCCTTGCCGACTATGCAGTCCACCACCACGAAATCACAGCCTACGGTGCGGACTATATCGACGAAGTTTTCTTCGAGGACAGCGGGCGAATGGTCCAGCCCGATGCCGTTGCCGTTGTAGCCCTGGTCCTTTGACCAGCCGTAAACCATGCCCGGTAGCACGCCCACGTAGTTTTTCAGGCCCACGGTGATCCTGGTGTCATGCACCTTGAGCACCGGGACATCGATGATGAAGTCCGCTTCGACCATGGTGCGCGGCAGGAAAAAAGATCTCTGGCAATCCGAGAGCCTGGGCTCCGGCACCGGCACTTCCACCACCTCGTCGAAGTTCAGGTCCACCCAGGCGAGCTTGAGCCCGGGGTATTCCGGGTTATCCTGCAGGGACTCGATCATCTCCCTGTACCCGGACACCACGTAGCCGTCGCTGCTGACCGCCCACGGCCTGACATGGGGCGTGCCCGGCCTGGCCCAGCCGCCTGCGCCCTCGGCCACGGCGATCTCGAGCTCCGGGTCGATCCGGTAGAGCAGCAGCGCCAGGGCCTTGACCACCCGCCAGTCAGTATTCACCCCGTTGCCGTTCGGGGCGGGCTCCACGATATTTGGTTTGATCACCACCTTACGCATACCCTCCTCAAGCCAGGGCTCCAGACCGCCGGCAAGCTCCACCGCCAGGCCGACCACCTGCTCCACCTGCTCGTAATCCAGCCGCCCGGTCAGGGGAGAGGGGCGATCCAAGGAGGAATAGTCGCTGGGCACGATGCCCACCCTGCCGGTCTGGTTGGAGCCGCTGCACTCGAAATCGTCCAGCATACGGAAAGGCGTATGCTCCAGCGGTACCTGGGACCAGACAACCAGGTCTACCGCCACCAGGGCCGCAACCATGAGCCAACCGAGCGTACGCGGTTTTCTTTTCACGATTCGCCTTTCTTTTCTCACAACACCGCCCGAAGTCGGTAGTTTCGCCCGTCCATCCGCTCAAAAGCCCAGGCTGACGCTGAAAAAGTTGTCGGCAGACAGTCTCCCCTTGTGGCGGTAGGCATAGTCGAACCCGACCCTGACCTTGCTGAAAGTCCTGGTGAGCCCCCAGCCGAAGCTGATCCCGCGGAACCTGTCCGCGCCCTCGAGGTCGATCTCGTCCTTCATGACCCGCCAGCCCATGCGGGCCGCCAGCACATACTTGTTCTGCCAGTGGTAGAGGAACTCGCCGCCGGCCGTATAGAAGACCGGTATGGTGCTTGGCTGGGAAAAGCCGCCCTCTACCGTCAGGCTGTAGACATCCGTCCTGACCGGCGTGTAGCAGACCGAGCCTTTGAGGACCGAGGGCAGTCCGAAAGTATTGGCGTTCTTGAGCCCGGTGCGGGGGTGCCTGGGCCCGCGGTCGGGAGGGTCCCCGGGGTTGGGTGCCAGGCCCTCATCGTTCTCTGGGGCGTAATCGATAGCCAGCCTGCTGCCGGAAAAAGTGAGGTTCGAGCCCAGGTTCTGGATCACGAAGCCGAAGCGGATCTCGCGGCTCAGGAACTCGGTGTGGTAGTTGGCCCCCAGGTCGAAAGCCGCGGCATTGCCCGTTATGTTCCAGATGTCCTCGTGCACCCACTTGAGATTGATCCCTGCCGAAAAACGGTCGGAGAAATTGTAGGCCAGCGTGGCCCCGGCCTGCATGTCGTAGCTGTCGAAGTACTCTCCGGTGCCCTGGGGGTGCGTAACGGTGGTTACTTCCATCGGCGGGGAATTGAGAAAGCCCATGAAGCCGCCCACCACCACCTTGCCGTCCATTACCGGCACGGCCCCGGCCAGGTAATAGTACTGGAGGTTCAGGGTGTAATCCACCACGGTAACGAACATCTCCGGGCTTTCCAGGAATCCCAGGCCCGCTGGGTTCCACCAGATGGCGGAGATGTCATCCGCGCCGGCGATGTAAGCGTCCCCCAGGGCCACTCCGCGGCCGCCGACCTGGATGGAGAGGAACTCGCCGCTGCTCAAGCCCACGTTCGAGTAGCCCTCGATGCGGCCGGTGATCGGCACCTCGTTGAGACCGTGATTCTCCAGCGCGCTCACTCCCTGGGCCGCGAGCTCGCCGGAAAAAAGAGTGCCGAGCGACAGCCAGACCGAAACGAACAATTTTGTCTTTCTCATCGCGTTTCTCCTAGATCAGTTGATAACGAAGAACCTTCCGGTATATTCTTTGCCCTGTGAATCGGTTACGTGGAACAGGTACTGCCCGCTGGCCACTATCGACCCGTAGCGGTTGCGCAAATCCCAAGGCTCCGAGCCGCCGTGATGATCGTAGCTCACCCCGGGATTGAAATTCTCTCCGTAATGCTCCAGCACCTGCACCAGGTGGCCGCTCAGAGTGTAAATCCGTATAGTGCAGCGCGACGGCAGGTTGATAAACTCCAGCCGCTTGTCATCCACTCCCAAATCCCACGGCCCGCTCACCAGGTACGGGTTGGGCACCACCTTGATCCGCTCGAGCTGCACGTCCTCCTCACGGTTCGTCGCAGCCTCTATCTCAAAACAGATCCTCGTCCCCGGTACCGCAGGTCGCAGCTCAGGCTGGGCAGACTCCCCGCTGCCCGTGCTGTCTATCGCCACCTTGTTCACCCGCAGCAGCCACGTCATCCCCACACTCGGCGCCGTCTCTATGTCCTCCAGGGAGATCACGTTTCCGGAAACGAATATGTCCAGCCCGCTCAACCCGCTGAAATCCACCTCCTCCTCCAGCCACGCCGTACGCTCCTGGCGAGTCTTGCCACGCTCCACACGCATCGAGTTCCACTTGCCCTTCGGCACAAAACCCCAGTTGCCCCCAAAATACCGGCTGAACGGCAGGCTGACCCGGTTGGTCAGATCGTCCACCTCCAAGGTCATTCCTCCGCCCGTACCCGCCTTCCAGCGTATCTCGAAGTCCGCAAACCTCATGCACGAGGGCACCGCCCAGCGCACGCTGGTACCCGACGAGGTTACCTTGCCGAAATTCATTACCACTCCCGCTCCGACGTAACCATCCAAATCCAACAACTGGGCATGATAGTTCTCGTCCACCGAGGGGTGCACCAGCGACAGGCTCAGCTCCAGCTCCACCGTGCCGTCCCCGGACAGCTCCCGGTATACCGGCAGCACCGCCTCCATCTCGCTCGACGGCGGCAGCGGCTTGCGGCTGCCCATCATTACTGTCAAGGTGTCCACCACCTCGCCATCCCGCTCCCAGTGGCAATAGTAGCTCACCGGGGCCACCGAGATCACTCCCACTCCGTCAAATATCGAGTCCACCACAAACTCCACCCGGCCCCCGCTCACCTCCTCGGGGTTCACCACCACCAGCCGGCGGTCCCCGAAACACCTCGACGGCAATGGGCCGTCCAGCATCAAACTGTCCCCCAGCTCCACCACCTCCGAAAAATCATCCTCCATCCGGTTACCATCCCCGTATAACTGGTAAATGTCCTCGTCCGGCGCCCGCCAGGTGGATGCATCGCTCCGCGGCAGCACGTTCTGCGACATCTGGGTAGTCGACTCCAGGCTGACCACTCCCTGCGCCGGGTTGTAATCGTACGCAGTTACCGTGTACCACACCCGGAAACCGTTCACCAGCCGGCGGTCCGTGTCCCGGTAATAAAACTGCAGTCCCGTGTCCGTACCCAGCTCAACCGTGTCCTGCAGCGCATCCGTCCGGCCGGTAACCTCCTTACCGGACTCGTCCACCACAGTTACCGTGCCGCTCGTGATACCGTGGGTCTCCGTG
>JAFGTO010000201.1 GCA_016934095.1 Candidatus Glassiibacteriota bacterium | reverse complement strand
GGTCGTAGACTTTGAGAATCACATGGGGCGAAGTACCCTTGGGTATGCTGTAGGCGATGGTGGTGGAAGGATTGAAGGGATTAGGCACGTTCTGGCCGAGGCTGAAAGCCTGGGGCAGGCCGGCCGGCTCAGCGGCACCGTACAGGGCCAGGCGGAGCGCCTCCTCCTGCTCAGCGCTCAGCTCCAGCTGGTCCAGGGCCTGTTCGAGATAGCCGAGCTGTTCCGCGGAGAGGCCCTCGACCGCTGCACCCGGGCCGAGCTCGCCCACGGCGGAAAGCAGGATCGAGCTTTCCAGGCACTTCCACTTGCGGATGTCCAGCATCAGCAGGACCCCGTCGCTGACCGCATAGCGGCCGTCCCCGTTCCAATCCACCAGTGGGTCTCCGGGGTCCTGCAGCCCGCGCAGCAGGAAAGCGATCACGTCGCCGGCAGTAACCCGGCCGTCCCCGTCGAAATCGCACGACTTCTCCGGTGCAGGCAGCTCAGTCTGCCCGCTCGCATCCAGCGCACAGCTCGTGCTCTGCAGGTTGCGGCCGAACCTGGGCCAGGCGCTGTTAGCCAGCCTGAGGCCCGCTTTCCTGTTGAAAGCGTACAAGGTCCCGTCATCCGACCCCACGTAGACCACCCCGTCAGGGCCGATAGCCGGACACGAATTGACCGGTCCCCCGGTCCGCCATTTCCTCAGCACCTCGCCTTGTGCGCTGACAGCATGAAGGTGTGAGTCGTAGCCCCCCACGTACACTGTCCCATCGCTGCCCAGGGCCGGGGGGCAGTCCACCCATTCTCCCACCTCGTATTTCCACTTGAGTGTACCACCTGGATTCAAGGCATACAAATGGTAATCGACACTGCCGATATAGATGGTCCCATCGCTGCCGAGGGCCGGGGAGGAATAGATCTCGTCCTGTGTCCTGTACTGCCATTTCCGGGTACCGTCCGGGTTGACCGCATGAACGCACGAGTCGCCCGAGCCGAGATAAACGGTCCCATCCTCTGCAACGGCAGGAGAGGAGACGATAAAGCCCCTGGTCTTGTATCTCCACTTTCGGGAGCCATCCGGGTCCAGGGCATAGAGGTACCCGTCATCCGAGCCGACATAGACAGTGCTGTCGCCGCCCACGGCAGGTGAGCTATAGATGCTGTTGCCGGTCTTACTGCTCCATTTTAGGGTGCCATCCGCTCTGACCGCGTACAGCGAGGAGTCGCAGGAGCCGATGTAGATCACTTCTCCCGGGCCGACTGCCGGGGAGGAGAAAATATAGTCGCCGGTGCGGAACTTCCACCTGAGTGTCCCGCCGGGGCTCACTGCATAGAGGTACCCGTCGTGCGACCCCACGTAAACCACCCCGCCGGGCCCGACCGCAGGCGAGGAGCTGACCGGTCCCATGGTCCAGGACCTCCACCTGAGAGTGCCATCCGGGTTGACCGCGTAGAGGAAGCCGTCGAAAGACCCCACGTACACTGTCCCATCGAGACCCACGGCCGGGGAGGAGAACACCGGCCCGGCGGTCTGGTACTTGAACCTCACTGCTTCCGTAATGAGCTGCTCCGCAGTGCGGACCCTGGCCCGGAGGTTTATGTTGGAAGGGTACCGAGAGAAAGCCCTGCCGTCCATCGAGGTGTATGTCCGGCCGGCATCTTCGCTGTAGAAATCATAGGCCACCGCATCGGCATGGTCCAGGCTCCTGATACTGACAAAAAAGTCCCGGCCCTGCGCCAGGTCCAGGTAAGACCCGAGCGGGACCGTATGCCAGCCCTGGTACCTGGCGTATCCTGTCTGGCGGGCCAGCAGGCCGCCCGGGATGCGGCTGTCGAAAGTGCCGTAGACCACGATCTCGTAATGGTTGTCATCCGTGTAGAAACCGATGTCGAGGGCCTCCAGCACTCCCGCACCCGAAGTGGTGAACAGCACCCCGCCCCAGCTTTCGGAGTTATAGTCTAACCGCCAGGTGTAATCGGTGATTCCCTGGCTGTCATAGGCTATGACATAGCCTGCCGGCCCGGGTACCACGACCTCGGCGGTCATTTCAGGCCCGGAATCGCTGATGTTCCCGATCTTCACCCCGGTTGGCCTCAAGTCGTAATCCCGTGCATCCGGGACCGAGTTGTCATCGAAAGCCCGGGCATTTCCGCTGCCTGGGAAAGGGTCGCCTTCATCGCCGGAGTTGGCCCCTTTATCCAGGTCGTCTCTGCCATCGGCCTCTTCCAGGTCGACCAGCTTGCGGGTCTCATCGTCGTTTACCCAGCCCCAGTTGAATTCCCTGGTGCCCCAGCGCTGGTTTTCATCCACGTGGCAGACCAGCAGGCCGGAGCCGGGGAGCATCTCATCGAAGCCGGTCTGCTGGCGGTTCTCGATGAGGAAGTACCTGCTGGAGCGGTAACCGTCCTCCCAGATGATCAAAGCTTCCGGAGCGGTCTCCGCCTGGCGAACCGTAACAGTGCCGCTGGCGGTTAGGACCGTGGGGGTGAGCCACCCGAGCTGGATTTTGCACCAGGCCGAAAGGTGGGTCGGCCTCTCCATGTGCTGCCCGTCGCCGCCCTCCCCCCCGCCGGCCATCAGGCACCAGACACCCAGGCCCGCGGAGTAATCGAAATCCGGGTAATCCTGGTAACCCGTGCGGTCATAGAGGTCGGGCAGGCCAAGGATGTGCCCGAACTCGTGGGCGATGATCCCGATCGGGTTTATCCTTGTATACCCATTCACCAGCGCCCTTTCCGGGACCACTGCATAAGTGCTCACCTTTACCGGCCCGCCGCTCGCGGAGAGGTCATCTGTGGTGTACTCATCCAGCAGCGTGCTCTGGTGGGGCCAGAGGTTGACACTGTCCCCCTCGCCCGGCAGAGTCCCGGCGTAGACCACGATCAGCCCGTCCACGTAACCGTCGTCATCACCGGAGTTCGGCTCTCCATCCGGGCCGTCGTTGTCGAAGACGCTGAAATCGACATCGCGGTCCGCCTTCCCGGTTATCTCGGTTACGAAACCCTCGGCATTGCGGGGGAAATAACCGTTCAGGCCGCTGGCTATCCCTGAATAATAGCTCTTAGTCTGGCCGGCCTGGTAAGTACCCAGCACCATCCCGACAATGTTGAGCTGGCCGTAGGAGACTTCCTCATAGTATTCGCTCAGGGTGCCGTCCGGGTTATCATCGAACAAATGCTTCTGGAACCTGCCGGCCGTGTAGCTGATTTTGTTGTCGCTGTAGCCGCCGAGCAGGACCGGCAGGTAGAAGTCATCTGCCTGCAGGGACTGGAGGGCCGCCTGGTCCCGGGCCATTTTCAGCCGGCGCTCACGGCGCAGCTTCATCTTCCTGACCCAGCCGGGGTTCCCGTACCTGAGCAGGGTCGTGTCCCGGCTGACCTGCTGCCAGAGGCCCGGGGGGAAGACACCTTTCCCGGGCGGCCAGAGAGCGCTCGCGGCCGAAGGATAGAATAACGCTCCCAGTAGAACCAGAAATACCAGGCGGGACATGCTCTTTTTCATCTGTGTTCCCTTCCCCGACAGTTCAACAGGAAAAAATCTTCTCTCATTCTCCGGGTCCCGGCCGCAGTCGGGAACCAGGCCGCCGCTCGAAAATCTCATTGACCGGGCGGCCCGCGGTGCCTATCATAGATCGATTGTTAAAAGTTTTCCCTTTAAAACAAATTGCAGGGGAAAGGAGAACACCTTTTAAAAAAGGTTTTCTCCTTTCCCTCACACCCTCTATCCTTTTTCCCAAATTTT
>JAFGTO010000200.1 GCA_016934095.1 Candidatus Glassiibacteriota bacterium | reverse complement strand
AGGTCAAAACGTGTGTTTTACAGCTGAAAAAGAATCCTTTGTGAGCAAATCGCTCAGTTTAGGTATTTGTCCCATTCCCGGTATGGGGCAATAATTGATATTTCAGATGCAACCGGATAAATTATCGCAAAACCGATGCTGACACCTCGCTTCAAGCTGAAATGGGCTGAAGATTTCGCCCGGAATCGAAAAAGCAGGCCGTTTCAGCTGCTTTAATTTGGATAATGTAGAAAATATTCCCTCCTGCACAGGGCCCTGCCATGAGAAAGAAACTCGTCTCTCTCCTGCTGCTCCCGGTTTTCTGCCTCCAGGTCCCGGCCGGCCGGGCGCAGCAGGGCCCCACGCCGCGCGAGCTGGGGATCGTGATCGGGGTCCTGCCCCCGGGCCGCTGCAATGCGATCACCGACGTGGCCGGGGTGAAAGTGGGCCACGCCACGGTGATCCGGGGCGAAAACATCCGCACCGGGGTAACCGCGATCCTGCCCCACGGCGGCAACCTTTTCCTGGAAAAAGTCGAGGGCGCGGTGGAAGTGTTCAACGGTTTCGGCAAGCTGGCCGGCTCCACCCAGGTCAACGAGCTCGGCAAGATCGAGACCCCGGTCCTGCTGACCAACACCCTCTGCGTGGCCAGGGCCGCGGATGCGCTGATCACGTACATGCTGGGCCTGCCGGGCATGGAAAATGTCTTTTCGCTCAACCCGCTGGTGGCCGAGACCAACGACTGGTGGCTCAACGACATCCGGGCCCGCGGCGTGCTGGCAGAGGATGTTTTCGCCGCGATCGAGGGGGCTGCAGGCGGCCCGGTGGAGCAGGGATCGGTAGGTGCGGGCACAGGTATCCGCTGCCTGGGCTACAAAGGCGGGATCGGCACTGCCTCGCGCCTGGTCAAGCTCGGCGAACGGACTTTCACCCTGGGCGCCCTGGTGCAGACCAATTTCGGCGGCACCCTGACAGTCAACGGAGTGCGGGCAGGCGGGCAGCTCCGTGGAGAAAGCGGCGCTCCGCCCGGCGGCTCCTGTATCATAGTGCTGGCCACGGATGCACCGGTGGAGCACCGCAACCTGCGCCGTCTCGCCCGCAGATCGTTCGCTGCCATGGCCCGGACCGGCGCCGACTTCTCCAACGGCAGCGGGGACTATGCGATCGCTTTCAGCAGCCATCCCGGCCTGCGGACATCACCCGCGGGAGACCGTTTGTCCGGACCATACGAGCCCCTGAGCAACGAGGCCATGGACCTTCTGTTTGCCGCCTGCCAGGAAGCTGTGGAGGAAGCCATCATCTCTTCGCTGACAACCGCAGCCACGGTTACCGGCAGGGACGGCCACGTGGCGGAAGCGATAGACACGAAAAAATTGAAACGGTTTCTGGCCAGGGAAGGGGCGGGATCAAAAAAGCCCTGATGACTCGTTTAATTTCTTCAATTCCAAAGAGTTAACCTGATAGCAAATAGTTTCTTCACCGGAACTAACAAATCTAACCCTTTGCAAACAAAAGAGTTGACGGAAAAAAAAGCGCTTAACCGAGCGTCAAGGGTTTAACGGAATTCACTAAAGTTATCCACAGAATAAAGGGTTAGTGGATTTCACTGCACTTACATAACAGATTGATAATTTGACAACAACTCAGGCAACTCTTTTGTTTTCAGCGAGTTAAACGCAATTGCTTGATTTTCCCGCAGTTGCGATACCAGGTTTTTTCCTGTGGATAACTTGTGGATAAAATTGAGGCCCTGACTGAAAGGATCAAGCTGTTTTGTTTCGAGCCTGTCCCTTCAGGCAGGGCCTGCTAATTGTTTTCTAACCCTTAGGGCTCCATCTCAGGTAAAGCCGGAGATCATGCAAGCTTCCACGGTGCGCGGTACTCGCGGGCCAACATGCCGTTGGCCTGGTCATCGCCGACAAAGCGCTCGTTCTTGAGGTCGTACTTCAGGCGGCGGCCCAGCCTGAGCGAGATGTTGGCCAGGTGCGGGGTGGCCGAGGCATAGTGGCCGACCTCGATGTCCGAGACAAAAGGCTTACGGCTTTTCACGCAGTCGATGAAAGCCTTGACGTGGGTCTGGTGCTGCTCGCTGTCGCCGCTGCTCAGCGGCAGGGTCTTGGCCTGCGACTCTTCCCCGAATTCCTCCATTTCAGGGGTGAGGCTGTAGCCGCTGCGGTCGACAAACAGGCTGGCTTCCGTGCCGTGGAACAGGATGCCGTAGTTCCGGCCGTCCGCTGTCTCGCGCGAGCATCCGCGGAACTCATACGTGCAGATAAAACCGGGGTACTCGAAAATCGCCAGCATGGTGTCCGGGGTCTCGCGGTTGTCGAGCACGGCGTACTTGCCTCCGGAGGCGAAAACGTGCTCCGGCCCGTTGGTTTCCATGGCCCACTGGACAACATCGATCAGGTGGGTGCCCCAGTCGGTCATCCAGCCGCCGGCGTAATCCCAGAACCAGCGGAAGGTGGACCAGAACCCTTCGACATCGACCCCGAAGCGGCTCTTGTTGAACGGCCGCCGGGGCGCGGGCCCCAGCCACATGTCCCAGTCCAGGCCCTCCGGCGGGTCGCTGTCCGGCGGGTTGCCGAAGCCTTCCGGGTACTCGTTGACGTAGTTCCAGGTCTGTACCCGAGTAATCCGGCCGAGCCTGCCGCTGCGGACAATCTCGACCGCCCGCTGGAAATGCTCGCCGCTGCGCTGCTGGGTGCCCACGCCGACCACGCGCTTGGTCTCCCGCGCCACCTCGACCATTTTCCTGCCCTCGCTCACAGCCACTGAGACAGGTTTTTCCACGTAGACATCCTTGCCCGCCCGGCAGGCCATCACCGCCATCAGCGGGTGCCAGTGGTCAGGGGTGGCCACGACCACCACGTCCAGGTCTTTCATCTCGATCAGCTTGCGGAAGTCGCTGAAAGTCTGGGGCTTGGGTTTTTCCTCCTCTTCCAGTTTTTCCAGGGCCCGGTCCAGGTTCCGCTGGTAGCAGTCGCAGACTGCGGCGACACGGACATTTTCAACCTCGGCAAAAGCCATCATGTTGGCCCGGCCCATGTTGCCGGTGCCGATCACCCCCACCAGCAGATCCTCGTTCGAGCCCAGGATCTTGTTTTTCCCGGCAGCCACCGCCGGGGCCACGGCACCATCGATAGCCACGGCCGCAGCGGCCAGGGCGGCTCCGGATTTCAGAAGCTGACGCCTGGGGATGATCCTGCTTTCAGGCTTGCCCATCGTTTTCTCCTCGGGTAAGGTTAACGTGTATCACTCGTCTTTCCTGATCGCCCAGACAAGTCCGCGCTCGATAGTCTGCCGGAACCCGGGGCAGCGGATCGAGTTACCGTCGTGGCCGAGCACGGTGTGAAAGACCCGGCCCAGGCCATAGGTCTTGACCATGATCATCGGGTAGCTGCGCTGCTTGTCGTTGCTGAACGCCTCGGCCAGCACGCGGTAGTCCGAGTATTCGGTCAGGTCGCGGTAGAGCTCGTCGGTCACCTCGAAGTCGCCGAGGCCCCGGGTGATGAAATGTTCTTTATCGGCTATCTTCACGGTAAAGGGCCCGTAGTGGTCGTGGCCGGCCACCGGCTCGTGGCCTTTCTCCGTGCGCCAGAGCAGGCCCACCATCTCCTCGAACTCATCCCAGCCTGGGAACGAGTTGTCGGCGGAGTGCACTATGCCGATCCCCATGCCCGAGGAGACCAGGCTGAGGAAGGCGCGCTCCACCTCCAGGGGCCAGCGCTCGGTCATGATGAACTGCAGCACGATCCCATCGTAGTCTTTCATGCCCCCGGTGGTGAAAATCCAGGGGTCCTCGTTCATCACCACGGTGAAGCCGCTCGTCTCGAGGACTTCCCTCAGGGCCAGGGCGTTCTCCTGCCAGTGGTGGTACTGCTCGCCGCCGAAGAGTAGCAGCAGCCTTCCTTTCGACCCATCTGCACCCTCTTCCCCGGCGCAGCGGCCCGGACCGGCGGCGAGGGACACGGCCAGGCAGGCCGCCAGGAAAATATTGACCGGTTTCATTTTTGCGACTCCTTGTTGGACGGCTTATTTACCGAACGCCTCATCGAAAACCCGCCCCGAGGGCGGGAAATCCAGGTCGCGCACGAAAGCGCAGGCCTCGGCGGCGCCGTGCTCGCGGTCCATCGCCGCATCCTCCCATTCCACGGACAGGGGGCCATCGTAGCCGATCTCGTTCAGGGCCCGGATAATCTCCTCGAAGTTGACATCTCCGCGCCCCAGGCTTCGGAAGTTCCAGCCGCGGCCCGGCTGGTCGAAGTTCAGGTAGCTGCCGAGGATCCCGGAGCGGCCGTCCAAGGTAACCACCGCATCTTTCATGTGCACGTGGAAGATCCTGTCGCCGAACTCCCGGACAAAACATACCGGGTCCACGCCCTGCCACTGCAGGTGGCTGGGGTCGAAATTGAAGCCGAACTCCTCGCGGTTGCCCAGGGCCTCGAGCGCGCGCCTGGCGGTGATAATGTCGAAAGCGATCTCCGTAGGGTGGACTTCCAGGGCGAACTTGATCCCCAGCTCACCGTAGACATCCAGGATCGGGTTCCAGAGCTCGGCGAACCTGCGAAAGCCGTTCTCGATCATCTCGGGTGTCACCGGCGGAAAGGAATAGATCAGGTGCCAGATCGGCGAGCCGGTGAAGCCGCAGACCACTTCCAGGCCCAGGTTTTTGGCCGCCCGGGCCGCTTTCTTCTGGGCCTCGACCGCCCATTCGCGCTTGGCCTCGGGGTCTCCGGCGCATTCCCCGGGAGCGAAAGCATCCGAGCGT
>JAFGTO010000199.1 GCA_016934095.1 Candidatus Glassiibacteriota bacterium | reverse complement strand
CCGCGGTCGAACTCTTCAGCCAATGCCGGGCGCTCCACCCCACACAGCGGGAAAACCACCCTGGAGCCGGGCACCCCGAGCCTGCGGGCCGCCTCGTCCCCGGCCGAGCCGTCATCGGTGATGACCCACCTGTCCGCCCGGAGCCTGAATGAAAGGGTCTCATCGAATTTTGCCGCCTGCTCCAGCAGGGAAAACCCCCTCATCCCCAGGCTGACCCCGAAGAGGCGGACCACCAGCGGGAGCCTGTATCTCGAGGCCAGCAGGCGGGCCGCGGGTACCGCCGTGCAGCCGAAGGCGGCCACCAGCGAAGGCCCCAGCTTTTCCGCTGCCCTGGTACCGGCCCGGTAAGCGGCAACAGTGAAGTAGCAGTACCAGGCCAGCCGGATCAGCCAGTTGAGCGCAAACAGCCCGGCGCGCAGGCATTTTTTCAACCCGAGAAGCCTGCCTTCCCTAAGGCAAGCCGGGGTGGGAACCAGCCGCTCCGGGATAAGGCTGCGGAATCCGGCCGCCTCGACACTCTCCGGCGCCCCGGCCAGGGCCTCCGGCCCTGCCGGGTGGACCACCACCACCCGCTCGGACACAGAGGCCAGGCTTTTCAGCGAAAGATAGAAATCCGGGCTGCCCCTGCCTGGACCCATGGACCAGATCTTCGGCCAGCTATAAATCACCAGGATCCGCTTCCCTGCACCGGTCAAGGTCTCTCCTCAGGTTAGCGCCCTCCCAGGCGACTGGCAGCCGCAGCCAGGCGGAACAGGGCGGAGGCCGCCACCCAGCTCGTTCTCTCATAGGGCATCCCCCCGAACCCGCTCTTGAACCGGGCCAGCGAGTCCGCCCCTGCGGGCACTGCGCCCAGGTCCACCGCATCGAGCCCCTGCCCGAAAGCCAGCGAGATCACCCGGCTGTACATCAGGTTGTTCGGCCGGGCATCGTAGAGCGAGCTGTCGGCCCCGTAGTCCCAGAGCCAGAGCCTGCCGGCATGGGTCAGGCAGACACTGAAAGCGGCAGGCATCCCGTTGACCCGCACCATGAACACCCTTGCCAGCTCCGGCTCCTCAGCCAGCGGCCCCCCGGGTTCGAGCAGCAGCCTGTAGAAATTTTCACACAGGGGGGGGGCCTTGCGGCCGTGGCGATGGGCGGTGAGCCCGGCCAGGCGGAAGATCTCGGGCGCGGCCCCGGGCGTGAGCACCTGCTCGAAAGTGGCCCCCCGCTGCAGGGCCTGGCGGTTCTGGTTCCTGACCGAGTCATCCAGCGAGGCCTCCCACTGCTCGAGGCTGCGGCCGGCGAGCGGTACCGCAAGGGACCGCTGCCGCTGTTCGCGGCAGGCGCGAAAGGCCTTTCGCGCCTCGCCGGCCGCCCCCAGGCCCGGGAACGTCAGCGACAGGCGGCAGGGCCTGCACGCCCCCGAATTCCGGGAAGTCCAGAATCCGACCAGCCTGGCGGCCAACGCCGGGTCTGCGTCCCCGCTTAAAAGCACCCCGCCAGGGGTGCCCCAGGGCAGGCTGTGGGACTGGTGGAAAAACAGGCGGCTGCTGGAGACATAGGGCAATCCGGCCAAGAGACGGCCGCCGGAATGGGCCAGGACCAGGACGACACGCCAGAGCGGGTACGCGGACTGCAGCAGCATTAGCCAGGAGTAACGGCAAAAAGGGCTGACAGAGCCGGAAGAAGACAAAAGCTCGTGCCAGAGGCGGGGCTCGACTTCGTCAAGTGGATGGTCCTCGATAGTCATCTCGTACCGCCGCCGTTACGGTAATGAGCTGAAAGCTCCTGAAAGCACGTTGAAATATTGAGGATTTCGAGTATATAGGCTGTCAAGGGCCGTTTCCACTCCCGGGATAACGACGTGCGGCAAGAGAGCATTATTCGAATAACATACAAGAAACCTTAAAGTTACATTGGAAACGGCTTGTCTTGCCCTTGACAGCCAATAACGAAATACATTTCCCCACGGGGCATTGAGATATTTTTTCAACGCCCCTCTGAGACTACCTGATCAGGGCCACTTTCGCGGTTGCGCTCTCACCCCCAGGAGGCTCTGCCAGGATCAGGAACACCCCGCTGGCGCAGGGGCTGCCGTGCTGGTTGGTGCCGTCCCAGAAAAGCATTTCATTGACAGTCTCTCCCCGGGCGAAACGGCGCACCACCTCGCCGCTGACAGTCAGGATGCTGACCACGCTGTAACGCGGGATGCCGGAGACTATCAGCAGTCCCTCGGACACAGGATGCCAGGGGTTCGGCCTCACCACCAGCCTGGCCGCGGAAGTCCCGGAGACCGAGCCCCCGGCCAGCGACAGGGCGCTCAAGCCTCCGGAGGTCGCAGCCCAGAGCACCCCGTGCGCCTCGTCGAGGGCTATCTCGGACACCTCGTCCGCAGCGAGCCGGCTGTTGCTGCGGTTGAAAATACTCCAGCGGTCGGTGGCCAGCTCCAGGCGGAAAATGCCGCTGTTGGTGGCGAACCAGGCGGCCTCGAGCCCTTCCAAGGCGACAGAATTGGCCGCAAGTCCCGCATAGGAGGGGGGCTTGATTTCCTGGTAGAAATACTTCTGCTCGTCGAGCGCATCCTCCTGGAAATTAAGCAGCACCACCTTGCTGACAGTGGCGATCCAGACCCGGTTGACCTGGTCCACGGCCAGGTCGATCACGCCGGTCTCGCCGCGCAGGGCGCTGGTGAAGCTTCCGACCTGACGGACCCGGTAAGGGCTGCCGCGTCCCCCCGGCAGGACCGCCAGGCCCCGGCTGACATAGCCGACCCAGAGGTTTCCCAGGCGGTCCACGGCCACGGTCCGCACGTCGCGCTCAGACAACTGGTCGTCGTAAGAATAGAACCGCCGCTCGAGCGGGTCAAAATAATTGAGGCCGCCGGGAAGGTTATAGCTGAACTGGCAGGGGATCCAGGCCCCGCCGTCGCTGTCGAAAGCGATATCGCCCCGGATCACGCCGGTGGTGAGGTCGGTCTCGCTGGCGACATATCTCTCCCAGAGGTCGTCCCTGGGCTCGGCCGTGCCGCCGTCGTCGAGGATGTTTACTCCTCCCGTGCCGATTGCATGACCGAAATAGGTCCCCAGGTACACCCTGTCGTCCGTGGAGACATCCACTGCACTGACCATGTTGAAAACCATCTCAGGGCTGTTGGTCTCGTTGAAATAGGTCCAGGTCTGGCCATCGAAGCGGCTGATGCCTACTTTTTCGTAGGGCGTGGCATTCGAGGCGCTGGCGGTCCAGACCGTGCCGCGGCTGTCCACTGCCACGGCGGTAACCAGGTTATAGAGCGGCCCGGGTGTTTTCAGGCTCCGGTACGCTCCTGTGCCGCCGGCTGCGGGCCGGTAGATTCCGCCGCCGTCCGTGCCCAGCACGGGCATCCCATCGATCAGCGGACCGATAACCGTGGGCGGGTTATCCAGGGAGGGGCCGGAAGTCCAGTTGCCCTGCGCATCCAGGAAATAGACCTGCAGGCCCGCTGCCGCGGCCAGGAGGCCGCCCTGGGGACTTTCGAGCAGCCGGAGGTCGGCCACCCTGGCCGAGCCGAAAGGCACCGCGACATTTTCCACGACTCCGCCCGCAAGCTTCTGCAGGGTCCCCTCAGCGTTCAGGTAGAGTTTGCCGTCCGGGCCTCGCTCCACTTCCTCCACGTTGAGCGACTTCAGGCCCTCCTCCCGGCCGATGCGGGTAAACTCGGTCAGCGAGCTCATCTGCCACAGCCCGGAGGAGGTGGCGAAAAAAACCTCTCCCCCTAATTCCTCTATGTCGGCTACCGTGTAATTTTCCAGGATCACCATACTGCCCTGCAGCGGCTGGATGACCTCGCCGCTGACCGTCATTTTACGTGCCCCGCGCCCTGTGCCTACCCAGACACCTTGGATGTTTTCACCATCCGGGGTCTGCGACCCGGCCAGGCAATACACCCGCTCATCGGGCAGTCCATCGAACGTGCCGGCCCGCAGCCACCTGCCGGAGCCGGTGCGCAGGACCAGGCCCAGGTCGGTCGTGCCGGCCAGCAGGCTGCCGCCGGGCAGGGTTATCAGGCCGGTCAATCCAGCGCAGGGCAGCCCCTCGCTCCTGCCGAACCCCTGGTAGAGGTCGCGCTCCAGGTCCAGGCGCACCAGCCCGCCGGTGGTGGTGTACCAGAGCACCGTGCCGTCCGCTCCAAGCTCGACAGCTCTCACCTGGTTATGGTTGGCATAGTGCAGCCACTGGGCCCGGCCCGCCTGGGGACTCAGGACAAGGGCCGGGGACAACAGGGCCAGGATCAAATGTATTCTCGGGTTTATTTCTGCCTCCGTGCCGGAGATGGTTTGTCTTTTGACGGGGCCGGCTCGTAGCGGAAGACGCGGCTGTCCCTTCCGGGCAGCGGAGAAAGCCCGGCGGTGTTGAGCACTCCCCTGGCCCGGACATAGTATGACAGGCCGGTCGCCAGAGGCTCGCCTAGGTGCAGCAGCACT
>JAFGTO010000198.1 GCA_016934095.1 Candidatus Glassiibacteriota bacterium | reverse complement strand
CCAGCGGCCAGCTCGAGATAGCGGATCAGGGTGTCGATCATGATATTGCCCACCAGAAAGATTTTGCCGGGGTCTGTGCCCTCGGCCAGCAGGTTCCTGTCGGCCAGCCGGCTGGTGGTGAAGAGCAGGTCGCTCAGCGAGTCGGTGACCAGGCGGTTTACCTCCTCGGGCATCCGGCGGTCGAAGCTGCGCAGGCCGGCTTCCACGTGCGCCAGGCAGATATTTAGCTTGGCGGCCACCAGGGACGCGGCCAGGGTGGAGTTGACATCCCCGACCACCACCACCAGGTGGGGCCTCTCCTGCAGCATCAGCTCCTCGAAAGCCACCATCACCCCGGCGGTCTGCCCGGCGTGGCTGCCTGAGCCGATACCCAGGTGCACGGCAGGCGGGGGGATACCCAGCTCGGCGAAAAACACGTCGTTCATCTGATGGTCATAATGCTGGCCGGTGTGCACCAGGGTGAAATCGAACACCTCCGGCTCAGCCTGCAGCACGCTCATCAGGGGGGCGATCTTCATGAAATTGGGGCGCGCACCCACCACCCCGCAGATCTTCAGCTTATCTTCCGTCATCTACCGCCATTCTCGGGGTTATTCCTGCAGTTGAACCGCGAAACACCGCAGCATCCGGCCGCTGCGCTCAATATAAAACGTTCATTCACCGAATGAAAGCAACTAAAGTGCCGCTCCGGGCAGAATTGCGGCACGCAGCCTCTCCGCCCGGCTGTTTGCAAGCTGTCTTCCCGGCCTGGAACAGAAACCCCGCGGTGCTCACTCGAAATTGAACGTGCGCCAGGAACCGGTCAACTCCGGCCTGTCCCTGGGCACCACCCGGAAGCTCCAGGGGTTGTAAAGCGGCAAGGCCTGCCAGAAAATCCTGTTGAACGGCCCGAAAGTCTCTCCGCTGCCGCGGACCGGGAAACTGCCCTCGAGGTGGTACTTGCCTCGTCCCACCCGGTACTCGACAACGTATTCGCTATCTTCGGGGCCGGCCCAGGAGACCGGGACCCTGCCCTGGTAACTGCCGAAAGCCACGGTCTCGCCCTCCCGGGGCGAGGTTACCTCGCAGGGGGCCTCCGGGCCCGGAGCACCGCTGCCGTGAGCTGCAGTCCCGGCGCTGTCTGCGGCGAGCAGCGACATGCGCAGCCGCCTGCCGGCGAAGACCCGGGCGTGCAGCATGCCTTGCAGACGGATGACTTCTTCCGGGAGCCTCGAGGCGCAGTCTTCCCTCTCGCCCGGATCCGCCTCCAGGTCGTAGAGGCTGTAAGATGGCTCCCCGCCGGGGGCCAGGGTCTGCACCAGCTTGAACCTGTCGGTGCGCACACAGCGCAGCCACACCGGCTCGAGACCGTCCTCGCACTGGTAGCCGCAGATACTGGTCTCGCAAAAAACCACCTCCCCCGGGCCGGGTCCGCGGTCTTCGATCACCGGCAGGAGCGACTCACCCTGTCCCGGCCCCTGCCATACAAGCCCCGCCAGCTCGAAGAGGGTGGGCATCAGGTCCACCGACTGCACCGGCCGGGCCACCACCCTGCCTGCCGGCAGGCGGGCCGGCCAGCTGATGATCAGAGGGATGCGGATCAGCTCATCGAACAGGGTGCCGCTCAGGCTGGTGGAGGCATGTCCCAGCCAGCCGTGGTCGAAAAGCTCCTCGCCGTGGTCCGCGCTCAGGACCACGATGGTTTTCCCGGTCAGCCCCAGGCTGTCCAGCGCCTCGAGGACCCGGCCGATCTCTTCATCCTGGGCCGCGACCTCGGCATCGTATAGTGCGCTGACCAGGGCCTGTTCCCTGGGCGTGAAGATGTATTCCCCCCGTGGCATCAGCACGTTTTCCATAACCGCGGCCAGTGACCGGCTGCCCTCCAGGCTGTCCAGTCCGAAAAGCTCCAGGCAGCGCTCAGGGGGGTGGTAAGGCAGGTGCGGCCCGTGGAAATGGTACCAGGCGAAAAAAGTCGAGTCCCGGTAGGCGGCCAGGAACCCGGGCAGGTCCCGGAACTCGTTGGGAGTGAACCCCAGGCCGGTGTAGTTGGGCATGGGGAAGAGGTAATTGATCTCGGGCACCATCATCCCGGCCCGGGCCATGGCCTCCATCGGAGTATCCAGCGCCCCGGGGACACTGCGGCCCCGGCGCTCGACCCCGTGCACTCCCGGGTACAGGCCGGTGAGCATGCTGACCAGCGAGGGGTTTGTCCAGGAGGCGGTGCTGAAAGCCCGGGTAAACAGCACGCCCCCGGCTGCCAGGCGGTCGATGCTGGGGGTGCGGGCGTGCCGGTAGCCGGAACAGCCCAGCCGGTCGGGACGGAAGCTGTCGACAGTCAGCAGCAGGATGTTGGGCCTCTCCCCGGCTGTCAGCACCCCCGCCCAGGCCATGAAAACCACGATGCGGAAAACGGTCTTGCGCAATTTTTACCTTTATCTAACCCGGATCATTCATAAATTTCAGCAACGAGTAAGCCCTGTGCTCTGTCAGGCGCGGGCTGGCATCCTTTTTGCCCTGCTCCCGCCGGCCGGTTT
>JAFGTO010000197.1 GCA_016934095.1 Candidatus Glassiibacteriota bacterium | reverse complement strand
GGCCGGGATGATAAGTTAAAAACCCACTGAGCAACATAGTTGCTTATTATTTTCAACCTCAACAGCAGTACAACTGCTCACAGGAAGCACCTCGATAACAAAATGAGGGCATCACACCGATGGAAACATCTCCGATGTTTCTTTTCACAATTGGTGGTAACGTTATTGACGGCGATAAAACTCGGTGCAGTCGATTATATAGCGGACTTGAGCGCAATTGCCGAGCGTATCCTTTTACTTTCGTGAGCTGTCCCTGTCCCGCCGGCCGCGCACCCTGCGGACGCTGGCGTGAGGGTCTTTCAGGGCTTTACTTTTTCCCAGCCCGGCCAGGAGACAGCGGTCCGGTAATTCGACTCGTTAAAAGTGGGCGGACGGGCCGGGGCGTAGATACTGTCGCCTTGGAAGGCCCGATCCTGGGTGTAGATATAGATCCAGTCCGGGTCCCAAACTAGGATCTCGTCCCGCGGGTCGCCTGTCAGGTCTTCCACCAGGTAGGCCAGGTCGGGGTGCCCGTCCCCGGGGAACATCACCACCCTCCGGCCCCACCCATCCACCAGGCCCCCCAGCACCGTGTTCGGCGACAGCATGAAATATTCGGTGCCATCTCCGCGCCAGTTCACCGGCAGCACCGGTGAGCCGGCGTGAAAGAGCTCGAAATTGATAATTTCATCGCCCCTGGAGTCGTAGAGGGTGATCAGGCCGGGCTCGCCCCAGAAATTGATGTTGCAATATTCCAGGCCGGGAATGTCCGGGCGGAACTGGCCGATGGAGGGTGTCTGGGCGTGTCCCACCCGGTGATGCTTGAGGATTTTACCGTCCCGGTCGAGCACCGCCACCCCGTCGTCGCTGGCGGAGACGAACACCCTCTCTGGCGATCCGTCCAGGGAGAAATCCCCTGTACAGACACCGTCCGAGTGCTCCTGCAGCTCCCGGTCGAGGGTCCAAACCACCCGGCCGTCGTCATCGAAAAGAGTGTATCCCAGGTAGATTTCATCCCTGCCGTCTTTGTCGTAATCGTGGAAATACGGGTAATGGCCCAGGTTGGCGCTGGCGGTCCAGAGGGGCTCGAACTTGTTGGTGAAGGCCCAGAGCCTGGTGTGCCGGTCCTTGATGATCACGTCCAGGGGTTTCCCCAGGCCGCGCAGGTCGCAGAAAGCGAAACAGTCAACGTTGAGGTACGGCAGGTGGTCGCGGCGGTAGTAGTGCCGGTACTCCTGCCAGGAGGTTTCTCCGGGGAGGATCCTGGATTCCGGGACCTGGTAGCGGGCCTCGCAGCGTCCGGTTTTGCCGTCCAGGATTTTGATCCAGCGTTCCTGGGCGCAGACGACCTCGTTTTCCCCGTCGTCGTCGATGTCGTAAATCTGGGCCGCCACGTCATAGCTCAAGTATGCGTGGTCCGGGTCCGGCTTGCCGGCCTGCCAGAGCAGGCGGCCGTCCAGGTCGATAGCGGTCATGCAGCTTATGAGGTTGAAATTGCCGCCGAAGAAAGGGATGTTCTGCACCAGCAGCAGGTCCGGCCGGCCGTCCCCGTCCAGGTCGCCGAGGCGCAGGGCGCGGGCGACCCCGAACCCGGAGGTGCTGATCCGTTTCCAGAGCAGGGGGGCGGAGTTGGACCTTCTCAGGGAATCCAGCCCCCTCTGCCTGGCCTCGGCCCGCTGCAGGAAGGCGCTCTTGGCTTCCGGGGTGGTGGCCACAGTCAGCTCGTGGTACCTTACCGGCGAACAGGCGAAAAGCCCCACTTTGCCCCCGGTGTAGCGCCCGTCCGAGACCTCGAACACCTGTTTGCCGTCAAGGTAGCAGCGGATGAGCTTGCCGTAGGCCTCGACCCGCATCAGGCAGGGTTTTATCCGGTCCGGGGAGACTTTGGCCGAGGCCAGCTCGTGCCAGCCATCGCGCCGGAACCCCTTTTCCCCGTCCCGGCAGCGCAGGGTGAGAGTGTTGTCCGGGCCGAAGGCGAAAAGGTAGTAGTGGCGGCCGTCGCGGTAGCGGAAGACAATGCCGGTCAGCCCCGCTGTCTCCGCCCGGCCCAGGGGAGTGGCCCTGGCCTCCATGGTGTAGTCGCCCCAGAGTAGGTCGCCGCGGCAGAGGATCGGGTAGGTGAAATCATGGGTCCAGACCTCTGTATTGTAACCCAGGTATTCCAGCAGGTATTCACCGTCCAGCTCGAATACTTTCCACTCAGTCGGCCCTCTGTTGTTGACGATTTCCCAGCCGTCGGTATATTCCAGCGGAACGTGGTGGTATTCCGGGAAGCCGCGCGCCGCGTATTCGCCGAACGCTCCGGGCGAAAGGCGTGAGAAATCGGTGTGGTACAGCAGGGTGTCCGCGCCGCCGGCGGCAGCGGCGGCAGGGTGCACCGCCAGACCTGCCAGCAGAGACAGGGTAAAAAGCGCTCTCATCGTTCCTCCGGTTGTGGGGGGGTTGAGTCCTTAATATAAGCCTTGCCCGGCCCGTGTCAATTTTTCTCCAGCGGGCCAGAGTCGGCGGGAGGGGTCCGGGCGGTTCCACCGGAGTAAAATCAGTCAGGGGAGCGACTTGCCGGGGGTATGGTGTCAAGAAAAAAAATCTCAAAAAAACTTGATATTCAGGATTAAAAGGTATATTTTCATAAAATATTATTTTTATCTTGTCAGGGCTGTTCCCGGAATCTATAGTAAACAAGGGCATTTTTCCACCGGTTTCCGGCAACCTGGGACATCGGGAGTACCGGTATGCTGATACATACCGACCATCTGGTTCCTGATATGGAGCTGGATAAGGACATCGAGCTGAAAGCCGGCAGCTACCTGATCACCCGCCGGGATTTGGGCGACGGCCGTCTGAATGCAAAAGTGATCGAATCGATCAGGAAGTTCTCTGGCCAGATAGTACCATACAGCCACAAGGTTTTTATCAAGGATAACAAGTTCGCCCTGGGCTATCTTAAAAAAATAGTTGATGAAGACCTTTACCGTATAGCCAAAACGGTTGTTGCCAGCAAAAACGCTCCGAATTTTCTCGCCGATATAGACCTCCATGAAAAAGTTATGCGCATAATGGAGATGCTTTTCTCCAACCCGGATATTATCCGGACCATGTACGATGCCAGGTTCAACTCGGA
Source organism: Candidatus Glassiibacteriota bacterium (assembly GCA_016934095.1). Classification (GTDB taxonomy): domain Bacteria; phylum Gemmatimonadota; class Glassbacteria; order GWA2-58-10; family GWA2-58-10; genus JAFGTO01. The sequence goes on along the minus strand of JAFGTO010000197.1, from coordinate 7,637 downwards.
AGGGAAGAGCCGGCCCCTGGACTTGATTATCGACCACAGTATCAGGACAAGCCTGCTTGCGGTGGCGCTCGGCCTTAAGCTGCGCTGCTCGGTAATCTCGCTGGTAAGTATCGGCATGGCGGCACTGCTGCACGATATGGGCATTATCAGCACTCCGGCTTTTCCCGGCCTGGAAGCGCTCGATGAGATGTCCGACCAGGCCCTGGTTACTTTTATCGAGCAGCATCAGGTAAACAGCGCCCGCCTTCTCCAGGAGCGCAAGCTGAACATAAGCCCCTACCAGCGGAACGAGGTCTTCCACATCGTGGCCAACCATCACAGCCCGGACCTGAGGGATACGGCACATAAGAACACCTTGATCTTTCATTTTGCAGACCTGCTCGATGAGATGGCTTCACACCTGCCGCACGGAATCCGCTATAATTTCACTCCCGACCAGATCCATATCCTCGGCAAAGGGTACAGCCGGCGGAACGGCCTGGTCAATGTCCTGCTCGGACTGACCAGGCTCTACAGGCAGGAAGGCGGGCTGACCTGGGAAATCATCACCAGCCTGGCTGCCCTGTTACGGCTGGAACAGGTGCTGAAGGGCGATTTCAGGGAAAAGATGCAGGCGGTCCTGGATGACTGTCCTCTCAACTGTGCCCGGCTGAACCCGCCGCTCGAAGGAAACACCGTGCCACGGACTGTCTACTGCGGCAGAAGTACCGAAAAAGGCTTTTCCTGTGAACACCTGGTCTATCTCGAGGTAAAGATACAGGATGAAAAAGGCCGGATGGATACATTCCTCAAATGCGGTACCCTGGGAAACCGCCTGGAAGAACTCAACCACAAGGACGACAGGTAGCTCTGCGGGACCGGGTGTGCGCCGCACGATATAACTGCATTCTCCACACCAGCATTCCTTTGAAATCACTAAACATTCCGGCAGCCCGCTGTACGATCGTGTTTTGCCAGTCGAGAGGATGTCTGCCATGGATTCGAGAAATTACAGGAGATTCAGCCGTTTTTTGCCGGCACTGGCTGTCTGGGTGCTGGCAGCGTCCGCCTGCGGCCCGCAGCCCGCGGATGAGGCCGGCCCTGTTTCCGCCCGTGAGTCCGTAACGGATTCCGCAGCCCTGCCCGGGCCGGTCCTCGAGCTGCGGGAGCACTGGGTCGGATCCACCCTGGACTGGGTGGCCGAGGTCCTTTCCCGCCACCCTCCCGGCACCGGAGACCCGGGGTTGAGGCGCCTGGCCCTGACCACCCTGGATGACCCGCTGCACCTGCACCAGGCACCGGAAATGGAGGCGGTCGGGGAGTTTTTCACCCGGTCGGCGAACAAGGCCCTGGACCAGGCAGAGGCTGAGACCGTGGCCTCGGGCGCAAAAGTCTGGAAGCTGTACAACCACACGTTCGTGGTGAAAACGAGTCGCCACACTTTCGCTTTCGATGTTTACCGCGGGACAGGCAGGGTGTCTCTGAGCCGGGAACAACTGGAACGGCTGGCCGGCATGGTGGAAGTGCTCTTTATCAGCCATTACCACGACGACCACGCGGATTACGGATTCGCGGAGCTGGTGGATGCCTCGGACGGGAAGGTGGTGGTCCCCGGGGAGCTCTGGCAGGACAAGTCAATAGCGGACCGCCTGGTCAGAGTGCCGGGCGGGGGGCGGGGAGAGGCAGGCGGACTCGAGTTCACGGCTTTCCCCGGCCACCAGGGAGAGGACATCCCCAACAATGTCTACCTGGTCTCAGCAGACGGAGTCTCGGTAATGCACACCGGCGACCAGTCGCGCCAAGAGGATTTCGAGATCTGGATCAACGGCCTGGGAAGCCGTTACAGGGTGGACATCCTGCTGCCCAACTGCTGGACCACCGACCTGCCGGAGATGATCCGCCAGGTCGATCCGGCGGTGGTGATCACCGGCCACGAGAACGAGCTGGGGCATACGGTGGACCACCGCGAGAGTTTCGCCAAGACCTACCGCCACCTCCAGGAGGTCAGGCACCCTTACGTGGTGATGAACTGGGGCGAGAGGTACTGTTTCCGGCCGGCCGCAGGCCGGCCCTGAGGTACTGCGGCCCGGGATCAGGATATGTATACGAGACAAGATCCGGCAGGAATTGAGTGGATGAGGCTCTTTTTGGTGGTCTTGCTGCTGTTCCTCTCCTGCGGGAGCGACAGCCGGGAGATAACCTCTGCCCCGGAAACGCTGGTGAGCGAAGCCGCTCTGCTGGGGACCTGGGAGGGCTCGGCCGTGCGCCTGGTGCCCGATGCCGGCGCCACGGTTTACCTGGGCGGAAGAGAACACGGGGTGGATACCCTGTACAACCCGGGATGCAAGGTGGTTTTAGGCCAGGCGGATTATTACCTGGTTTTCCACCTGGATGAAGATACCCTGAGATTCGATTATAACGAGTACGGCAAATGGGGCGTTCTCTACGAGGCTGGGAAGCTCCAGTTCAGGCCCGACTCGGCGGTTTCCAGGCTGGAAAGATCTTTCGACAATCACGTCTCGACTTCTCAGGAGAAGCACTCCGGCCTGGGACAGTATTCCTGGAGCTGCGGCTTTGTCTACCAGCAGGAGTCGATGGCCCTGTTCGAGTTCGAGGGAGGGATCTCCCGGATGGCCTGGGGGGACATCACCCTGCAGAGGAGGGACTGACCGGCCTGCAGGCACAGGGAAAGGGGCGGCCCAGGGACCGCCCCTTATTGTTTCCAGGCTGCTGCCGGACAGCGCCTTAAGCCTTGGTCTCCTCCACCACCGAGAAGCCGAGCAGCCTGCCCAGATCCCTGAGGTCCTGTAAGTGGTCGCCGTAGAAGATGATCCGGTGAAGCCCGCCCGAGTAACCATCCAGCATGTTCCGCACGCCCTCGACCCGGGTGACCATCTTGGTCCTGCAGGCCAGCTCGGTGGATTTGTTGCCGGTGATCACTCCGGTCGAGACCAGCATTTTCTCGCAGGGGACATACTTGGCGGCGGTTATGGTGTTGCCCGGGCTGAAAAGCACCTCGAGCGACACCCCGCTCCTGTCCTCGGAGTGGCTGCGGATGATGCAGGGTTCGGCCACCCGGTCGAAACCGCTCATCCTGGTGGCGGACAGGCAGTGGGCGTGGTAGATCACCCCGGCCTCGGTGTCCAGCACCGGGTCGGAGATAAAGCCCGGGCGGTCGGCCAGGAAGCCGACGATCAGCATGGTCAGGGTGGCCGCCATGTCGGACTCGCAGGCCCCCACGTACCCGTCATCGTTCAACTGCACGAAAGCCAGGCAGGGATAGGCCGGTATGGTCCGGCCGTAGACCATGCCCAGGCAGTCGATGGTAACCGCGTTGGCTTTCTCCCGCTCCATGATGCTGCGGATTCCCAGGTACATCCGGGCCGAGTCCACGATCTCCTCGAATTTCGGCTCGACCACCTTCCGGGCCGTGCCGACCCAGCCCTCGGCGATCTTTTTCGCTGCGGCCCGGTCCGCCTGCTCGAAACCCTGCACCAGCTCGGCGGACCCCATCTGGGCCAGCTCGATGCCCAGCTTGTCCGCGACCGGTTCTGACAGCTCCTTGCCGATGGGCGACCTGTCGCGGAAACAGATGATTTTCGAGCGGCGCAGGCGGCCCACGGTGCGCAGCAGTTGTATCCTGGATTCGAGCAGCCCGACATCCGCGGTGGAGAGGCTCACCAGTTTCACCCCCTGGTCCGCCAGGATTTTCTGCGGGCCGAGAAATGAGCAGTCGCCGCAGAAAAGGTCGTTGTAGAGCAGGACCGGCTGCTTGAGCTCCCCCAGCCGCATAATGCCGCGTGCCGGAGAAGTGAGCACTACGGCCACCACCCCATCCACTTCGCCGAGGCTCCCGGCGACCGAGGAGAAATCCTCATCGCTCTCGACCAGCTTGTCGCCCACCCATTCGACATCGCCGATCCTGTTCAGCCGTTTCTTGAAGAACTCCGCCCGCGCGGCATGATCGTATTCGTGGTACGGCCAGCCCTCCAGGCCGCGGGGCTTGGCAAGGAACAAGCGGTAGATGCGGGTCTTGTTTTTCCTGCCAGCCAGGGCGGAAAGGTCGGCCGCCGGCCGGTGTAGCGGGCCGGCAGAGGCCCGGCCCCTGCCGAATGCCGCAAGGCCCAGGGCCCCGGCACAGAAGCTTCCGAAAACTTGGCGACGGGAGAAACCGCTCATGGCTGCACCTCCGGACAAATGGTTGGAATGTAAGAAAGCTCAGGATCGGGCTGAGGGTAAATCACGGACGGCAGGTCGTGCTGCCGGGCCGCCCCGGAGCCTCCTGCCAGTATACCACTGTCAGCGAGCCGGTTCAAGCACGATTTATTTTTCCAGCTCCGGCACGCGCACGTCGCTGCGCCGCGCGTGCAGCAGGTTCAGGCGCATGTCGCCCAGCGGCCAGGAATAGGGGCAGGCCGGCGGGTAGTCCAGGTCGATGTCGGCCGCGGCCACTCCAGGGCGCTCTTTGGCCTCGGCGATCAGCTCGCCCCAGGGATCGTAGATGTTGCTCTCGACATCGTAGCCGCAGCTTACCAGGTAGACATGGTTCTCGATGGCCCGGGCCCTGATCAGGGTGGCATTGCCCCCCCAGACGGGGAGGAAGATGATCTCCGCGCCCTGCAGGGACAGCGCACGGGCAGGGTCCACGAACCAGGAGTCCCAGCAGATCATCATCCCGATCCTGCCGAAATCGGTGTCGAACACCGGGAACGAGTTCCCCGGGGCGCAGCCGTCCTCGAGCTCCCCTTCCGGCAGGTAGACCTTGCGGTACTTGCCTGCGACCCGGCCCTGGCGGTCGATCAGCACCGCGGTGTTGTAGACCGCACGCTCCTCGCGCTCCCCCAAGGCGGCCACGATGTACATCCGGTGCTTGCGGGCCAGCTCGCCCAGCCTCTCGGTGGTCGGCCCGGGTACCGGCTCGGCGATGTCGGCATACCTGGCGTAGGTGTCGCCGACCGCCACCCCGATCATGTTTATCCCCTCGCCCAGGCAGACAATGTCGCAGCCTTCCCGGCCGGCCTGCTCCACCACCTCGCAGAATTCCTCGACACTCCCGGCGCTGCTCTTGTTTTCGCTGGGACGGCAGTTGACAGTGGCCACCCGGACTTTCCGCCCGGGCGGGTCAGGCACCCGGGCCAGGGTGATCGAATCCCAGAAAACAGTGGCCTGTTCGCAGTGGCTCAGGTAAAGCTCGACACGCACTGACCCTGCATCCTCAGGCGCGCGAAAGACGCCGCCCACTTGCTGCCACTGGCCCAGCCTTGCGTTCTCGGGCACGTACACCCGCTGGCCGACCCTGTCGTCCTTAGCATCGCGCCAGTCCAGGCGGGCGAAGCACCTCTGGCGGGGGTAGTCGGCGCCGCGGGCAAGATAGAACGCCTCGAAGCTGTAGTGGGCCCCTGCCACGATTCCCTCGACCAGCTTGCGCCAGCACCCGCGGGCCAGGCTGTTCGACGCACCGTAGATGCCCAGGCTGCCGGGCCCGCCCAGGCTGGGGCCCGCGGCGGTGAAAAACCGTGGAAGAGTCTCCTGCCGCTGGCTCCATTGGATCCAGCCCGCATCCCCGGCGCCGGAGCCGCCCGGAAAACTGTCCGCCCGGAAAATAGCCTCATCCCCTGGAGCAGGCGCGGATGACGCCGGTGCAGATAACACGAAAACGGCAAGCAGAAAAACAATGACTGCAGTAAGTGAAAACCCTCCAGTGAGCTTTTGCGCCGGCAGCCCGGCCGCAGCGGCTGGATGCATGGACAGCCTCCCGGTTAAAAAGTTATCGTGCCTGACAAGCAAGAACAGGCTAATAAACTCTACCGGCTTTGGCAATGGAAATGTGGCCGGAAGCCGCCGGCAGTCAAATTACTTGAAGTCGGCACAAGTGCAGGTTATCGTAATAGTAATGCTGCACACCCGTTTTAAAGTCCCTTTTAACTCAATCCGGGAAGGCTGAAATGAAAGCTTTTTTACTTGGTACCGCCTGTTTCCTGGCGGTCAGCGCGACCGCACCGGCGGCGGAGAAGTCTCACTACCAGCAGCAGCGGGCAGGCTGGGTGGATAACGGCCTGATCATCGACGGCCCCAGCCACGAGTCCTATCTCTTCCGGGTCCGCAGGGGCGGCTCAGGCGTGCGCACCGATGAATGGGAGCGCTGGCTCGACGAGCACAAGGAAAGCACGGTGATCGCTTACAAGAACGCCGGCACGGAGGTCTTTCACACCCACGGCTACAAGGGGTTCGGCTACGAGGCGGAGAAGCAGGAGATACAGATGTTGAAAGACCTGTCGAAACTGGTGCACAAGCACGGCATGAAACTCGACACCTACTGCCAGATCATGACCCTGGTCCCGGAGACCTTTTTCGCCGAGGAGCCCCGGGCCGCGGACTGGGTCCAGCGGGACTACCTGGGTAAACCGATCCTGCTAACCTACGGCTTTCAGCAGTCATACCGTTACAAGCCCAACCTCGCCCACCCGGAATACCGCAAGTACTACAAGGAGAAAATAATCAAGACCCTGGTGGCCGAGTGCAAGACCGACCTGCTGCACTTCGATAACTTCGACTGTAACCTGGAGCCAGAGAGCGACCACAGCCCGGTAACAGTGGAGGCCTTCCACAGCTACCTGCGCAGGAAATACACCCGCGAGCAGCAGCTCGAGCGGTTCGGCCACGCCAACATCCACTTGATCGACCCGCCGCTCTGGAACCAGACCAACAACCCCAGGAACATCAGGGTGGTCGTGGACCCGGTGCAGCAGGAGTGGATCGATTTCCGCTGTTGGGTCATGGCGGACTTCCTGCGGGAGATTACCGAATACGCCCGCTCGATTAACCCCGAGGTTGCAGTGGACACCAATCCCCACGGTCTTTTCGGGGTGAACCGGGCATTCAATGTCGCACTCTGGCACCCCTGGTTCATGAAGTACTCAGAGATCATCTGGAGCGAGGAGACCAACCAGGCCGACTACACGGACTGGGGGGTGCTGGTCTCCAAGATACGCACTTACAAGCTGGGCCGCACCCTGGACAATTACATCCTGGCCTATATGGGCAGCGCACGGATGCTGGCGGAAAACCTGGCTTTCAACCAGACCTTGGGTTATTTCTCGCTCCAGGGTAAAGGCTCGCCTCAGTACGAGCTGAACAAGCGCTACTATGATTTCTACCAGGCCCACCGCTCGCTTTTCACCGGCACCCGCAACCGTGAGGACGCCGCCCTGCTCAGGTCCTACCATACGATGGCTTACGACAACCACCGGGCCGAGCTGGAGCAGTGCATGTTCGAGCAGGCAATGATCCAGGAGCACGTGCCTTTCGACCTGGTTTTCGACGAGCAGATGGCCGACCTTTCGCCATACCGAGTGCTGGTGCTGGTGGGGCAGAACAACCTGGCGGATGAGCATCTCGGGAGGATAGAGAAGTTTGTCGAGGCGGGCGGGGGCCTGGTGGTTACCGGCTCCACCTCGCGTTTCGACAAGTGGGGCCGCAGGAGGCCAGCGCCGGGACTGGCACGGGTGCTGGAGATCGATCAGAGCTGGAAACCGGGCGGCGGGCCCGCAGGCGGGTTCGCCAACGAGGTCAAGATCACCCGGGGCGGCCGGGTGGTCTACCTGCCGGAGATCATCCCCCCGGACAAGGAACAGGCGGACAACTGGAAAGGCTCATGG